>JBLHLE010000337.1:0-7178 GCA_047620805.1 Pirellulaceae bacterium | reverse complement strand
GCGATGGCGGACCAGCGACCAAAGCTTCGCTCAATAACCCGCATAGCATTTCACTCGACGCCAAGAAGAACTTGTATGTTGCAGACATTGGAAACCATCGCATTCGTCGCATCAACTTATCTACAGGGATCATCGAGACGGTCGCGGGCAACGGTGAAAGGAAACTGCCTCAAGCCGGCCAAATCGCTACCGGTAAACCAATGATCGGGCCCCGCGCCCTGTTCGTTTCCGGATCAACTCTGTGGATCGCACTCCGCGAAGGGCACAGCGTCTGGACAATGGACTTGGAAACCTCGAAGTTGTCGCACATCGCTGGCACGGGTGCCAAGGGTTTCAGTGGCGATGGCGGAGACCCCCTCGAAGCAACTTTCAACGGCCCCAAGGGAATTGCCCTTAGTCCCAACGGAAACGTAGTCGTTGTCGACACGGAAAACCAAGCGATCCGCCAAATTGACTTGAAAAACCGGCGGATTTCCACCATTGCCGGAATGGGACCGGCACATCGCGGTGGCGACGGCGACGGCGGTCCGGCAACCAAAGCACAACTGGCCCGGCCTCACGGAATTTGTGTTGGGCCCGACGGTACGGTATACATCGGGGATACGCTAAACCACCGCGTACGCGCTGTCCGCTAAGAACTGCTGTTCACTCACATCTAAATGTTCATTGAAACTTCCACTCCCGAAAAGGAATGTCATGAGCCAACCAGTTAATCGTCGAGGGTTTTTAGGCACGTCCATCGTCGCAAGCTCCTTGGTTGCGGCAGGAAGCTTGGCACATGCTCAACAGGAATCTGCCAACGAGCGAATTCGAATTGGTGTGATGGGAGTAAACGGACGCGGCGCGGCACTCGCCCGCGGGTTCGCCAGTCAACCGAACTGCGAAATTGCCTACATCTGTGATGTCGACAACAGAGCGATTGGGAAAGCGGTAAACATCCTCAAGGGACAGCCCGCTCCCAAAACCACCGGCGATTTCAGACACATTCTGGACGACAAAGACGTAGATGTATTGATCTGTGCCGCGCCAAATAATTGGCATGCACCTGCCACGATCATGGCGTGCAAAGCGGGAAAACACGTTTACGTTGAGAAACCGTGCAGCCACACTGCCGAAGAAGGCGAACTGGCCCTCGCCGCCGCTCGAAAATACAAACGAGTTGTCACGATGGGAACGCAACGCCGTAGTTGGCCCGGTATTCAAGAGGGCATTCAGAAATTGCACGCGGGCGAACTCGGCAAGGTTCGCTACGCGCGAACCTGGTACAACAATCGTCGCGGCTCCATCGGCACGGGAAAACAATCCGCCAGCCCAGATTGGCTCGACTTCAAAGGTTGGCAGGGACCGGCAACTGATCGCCCATTCAAAGACAATCTCGTGCACTACAACTGGCACTGGCATTGGCACTGGGGCAACGGAGAACTCGGCAACAATGGCATTCACGCCTTGGACGTCGCGCGATGGGGGTTGCAGGTCGAATTTCCGAAGCGAGTTGTTTCGGCGGGCGGACGATATCGCTACTCCGACGATCAGGAAACTCCCGATACGCAAAACGTTGCCTTCGAGTTCGACGAATGCCAAATCTCCTGGGAAGGTCTTAGTTGCTCGCCCCTCGGATTTGAAAACTCGATGTTCGGAATCTCATTCCATGGCGACGAGGGGAGCCTTGTCATCGACGGCGGGGGCTGGCGAACCTACAACATGCAAAACAAAGAAACGGGGAAAAATTCGGGCAGCGGAGGCGATGCGACTCATCAAGCCAACTTCCTCGATTGCATTCGCACCGACGGCACACCAAACGCCGATATCCAGGAAGCTCATCGCAGTACGCTACTGTGCCACCTTGGAAATATCTCGCAACGCAGTGGACGCACTTTGACCACCGATCCGAAGAATGGCCATATCATCGGAGATGAAAAAGCGGCCGACATGTGGGGTCGCGAATATCGCAAAGAATTCGAACACCTGCGAGAAGCATAACCACCTGTGTCTCGCTGGCCCGTCCCGCAAGTCAATCGCCCAATATCCCGCGAACTGCCAGCAACCCAAGATAAACGGCGACCAGCCCGAGGCAGACGTTGGCACCTACGTTAAGTATTGCGTGCTGCCACTGGCCAGATTCGAGCTTCCGAACGGTGTCGAAGCCAAATGTGGAAAACGTCGTCAAAGCGCCCAACAATCCCGTGCCAAATGCCACCTGCCAGTGTGGTGGGATTGCTTTTTTGATAGTCAATTCGCCGACGAATGCCAGCATGAAACAGCCGGCGACATTCACGATTAACGTCCCGTATGGAAAATCCTCCCCGAACCAGCGGGCACATCCTATTGTCGTTATGTATCGCAGCGTTGCTCCGACCGCACCAAAAAACCCAACTAATAAAAGATGTGACATGCGTTGATCTCTTTTTTTCGCCTGATTGTCGAGTCGTTTGTAAATCTGGTCGTTTATAAATCTGGTCGCGATGAAACGAGGATCGCACGCGAATTGCGACTCTGAAACAGGCGACTATTGCACGACTCGGTCGAGAAAACGGTCCTCTCAGGTGATATCGGCAAACAGCGGCAAGGATTCGGATGGTTTCGCTCCAACCGTCACAGCCGGCAAAGTCACCATTATCCGCTAAGGACAAAATGTTAGAGGTTGAAATGCCGAGAATAATGGCATAAAGTGAAATGTTTCCCGCGTCCGAAATAACCCACCTTGCCGCGCCCAAACACCTGTTCCCCGCAGGGAACTCTTTTTTTAACGCATTACTGGAGTCGTAACATGTCCACCGAACAAGCTGCTGACACTCAGATAATGAGTGGCGCTGATATCCTCGTGAAATCTCTCGTGGATCATGGCGTGGAAGTGCTGTTCGCTTATCCTGGTGGATGCAGCATGCCCCTCCATCAAGCGTTGATTCGGTACGCCGATCGTTTGCGAACGATCCTGCCTCGGCACGAGCAGGGGGGCGCGTTTGCGGCCCAAGGTTATGCTCGCACGACGGGCAAGATCGGCGTCTGTATGGCAACGAGTGGTCCCGGCGCTACGAATCTCGTAACTGCGATCGCCGACGCTAAACTCGACAGCATCCCATTGCTGGCAATCACCGGCCAAGTCCCCACGGGAGTGATTGGCACGGACGCATTCCAGGAGACTCCGATTGTCGAAGTTTGCCGCGGAATTACAAAACACCATTACCTGGTCACCGACATTGCAGACCTGCCTCGAATAATGCGCGAAGCGTTCCACATCGCGACAACAGGACGTCCCGGTCCAGTTCTGGTCGACATGCCCAAGGACGTTCAGTTGGACAAGTGTCAAGTCGACTGGGATGCCCCCATGAACCTGCCAGGTTATTACGCCTACGAGCCTCGCGCCCAGCTCGAGCAAATCAAGCAGATCAATGCTGCCATTAAGCACGCCAAGCGTCCGATCGTCTACGCCGGCGGTGGCATCATTGCCTCGGGAGCAAGTGAAGAGCTGCGTCAATTCGTTCAGAAGACCGGCATTCCTGTCACGATGACGGTCATGGGATTGGGAACTTTCCCTAACGAGCACGAATTGTCGCTGGACATGCTCGGTATGCACGGCGCCGCGTATGCCAATTGGGCAGTTCGCGATTGTGACCTGTTGATCGCCTTGGGTGTTCGCTTCGACGACCGAGTTACTGGAAAACTCGAGGCGTTCGCCAAAGACGCCAAGATCGTTCATGTCGACATCGACGCTTCCGAATTGAACAAGAACAAACCAGCTCACATTCCGGTTTGCAGTGACGTCAAATACGTTTTGACGGAATTGAATAAAATTGTCACCCCCAAGGATGATATCGGGGAATGGGTCACGCATTGTCAGAAGTTGAAAGCAAAAACACCCTTCAAGTACGACGAAGATTTCGAAGGCATTTTGCAACAACATGCGATATCGGAACTTTCGCGTTTGACCCAGGACCGCGAAACCTACGTAGCGGTTGGAGTCGGACAACACCAAATGTGGGCTGCGCAATTCTATAAGTTCAAGCACCCTCGAACATGGATGTCCAGTTCTGGTCTTGGAACAATGGGCTTCGGACTGCCCGCCGCTATGGGAGCCCAAGCAGCTCACCCCGGCGCGCTAGTCATTGACATCGACGGCGATGGCAGCTTCCAAATGAACATCCAGGAGCTGGCCACCTGCTTCTGTGAAAAGCTACCGGTAAAGGTTCTGTTGCTCAACAACCAGCACTTGGGGATGGTCGTCCAGTGGGAAGATCGGTTTATGAACGGCAGCCGAGCGCACACGTATCTCGGCCCCATCGACGACGTGGAATCGCAAGGTAAAGGGACTGACATTTACGCCAATAAGCGGTATCCCGATTTTGTCGGAATTGCAAAGGGATACGGCTGTGGTGCCGCAACCGTCAAGAATAAGTGCGACCTCGAAGCAGCTCTTATCGAGATGATCAACCACGACGGACCCTATGTTTTGGACGTTGAAGTACCCTACCAGGAACATGTTCTGCCGATGATCCCCAGCGGCGGCACTGCCGACGGCATGATCCTCGAGTAATCGAACCGTTCTTACGCCCATCTCAATTTCAAATTAGCGCTTGGGATGCGCATACGCTCCGCTCGCTTCCTGTATAATCCGCGTATCCGCAGTGCGTAGGGCACTGCGTTCGAGTTCTCCAACACGAGTTCTCCAACAGGGCGGAGCCGTGGCAAATATCGCGTCAACAGGAGTTAGCAGCGAATGAAAAGAGTCCCTTTGCATTGGCAGATCATGTTGGGCATGTTGCTGGGAGCGCTCATTGGAATCTCCCTCAATGCCTATGCTGGAGTCAGCACGACTTCTGTCCCGAGCGAGGAGCTGCCCGCTGGCTTCACGAGTATCGAGTTTAAAGACTCAACCGATCTGATTGCGATCAAATTGCAACCCCCAGAAGGCGACGCCAAAGTTATCCACATCGATGGGACACGGAAGGCGGAGAATTCGGTTGCCACACTCAAAAAGTTATCCGAGACCGAACCCGAAATACATAGTCTCTTCGTGAAATATGGACGTTCGCGTTCGCGGTGGATCGGCGATTGCGCAATGATGTGGGGCGGGCTATTCTTGCGTCTGTTGAAGATGGTCGCTGTACCACTGATCGTGACTTCTTTGATCACGGGAGTGATGAGTGTTGGCAACGCTTCACAGCTTGGAAAAATGTTCGGTCGCACTTTGCTGTACTACGTTTCGACTAGCATGCTGGCCATCATGACAGGCCTGTTGGCAGTTAACATCATTCGACCGGGAGTCGGCTCGGACAACTCGATGGCCGCCGCTGACACGCCCGCCGTCACAGGTGATATCTACAGCATTCTTTTCACTCAACTAGAAACGATGATTCCGGCAAATCCATTTGCCGCACTGGCTGCCGGGAGCTTTCTTTCGATCATCAGCTTTAGTTTGGCATTTTCGATTTTTGCAGTCATGATTGGCGGCAAGGTGGCTCAAACGATCCGCGAGTTCTTTGAGGCATCGTTCGAAGTAATGATGAAGATGACGATGGCGATCATCAAGTTGGCGCCTTTGGGAGTGTTCTTCTTAATGCTAAACGTCACCGCGACGCAAGGGCCCGGCGTGTTCCTTTCTCTGGCTTGGTACATGCTGGCCGTCACGTGTGCATTGGCATTCCACGCCCTGGTCACTTTGCCGCTCATCGTGAAATACATCGCAAAGCGCAACCCGTTCGAGTTCATGAATGCAATGAACCCAGCGTTGCTAACCGCGTTTAGCTCGGCCTCCAGCAACGGCACACTCCCCTTAACATTGTCGAGTGTTGAACAGCGCGCCGGTATTAGCAACAAAGTCAGCTCGTTTGTGCTTCCACTGGGAGCGACGATCAATATGGACGGAACGGCGCTCTACGAAGTCGTAGCAGTTCTCTTCATCGCTCAATTCAGCGGCATTGATCTGTCGCTCTCGCAACAAATCATCATTGCATTTACTGCCTTGTTGGCCAGTATCGGCGCCGCGGGCATTCCTCACGCCGGATTGGTCATGATGGTCATCATTCTACAGACAGTCGGTCTGCCCTTGGAATCTCAAGGGATCATCCTTGCCGTCGATCGGGTACTCGACATGTGCCGCACGATGGTAAATGGGTGGAGTGACTCTTGCGGTTGCGCGGTAATTGCCCGCTTTGAAGCAGACAGTTCCAAAGTTGCCGGCTAGGCAACTTTAAGTTCGGGGCTGCAAGTTCGGGCGCTGCAAGTTTGGGCGCTGCAAGTTTGGGGAGCAGCGACAACTGCCCGATACCGACCATGAATACTTGGGGAAATTCGATAATCGCGGGCCGCATGAATCGCGGGCAGTGCCCACAACAGCTTAATTTTCCAGGGCAAAATATCTCCTTGAGAAGATAATTTAGGCGAATTCGCCGGCCCAGCTGACGCCAATACCCCCTCTTTTAGGGCGAGACGGCTTATCATTTGCCGATCGATGAGAGGGATCGCAGCGATTGACCGTCAGATTTCGATAATTCGCCTTAACACCTGGAACTTGGATTGTTCTGGCCGCGTCTAAACGAGACTGCGCCTAATCTGCGTCGGTGCCTGCGCTCCATTTGACTGTTGATTGGGGGTGAATTAGTATGAAATCTTCCCTCTACATGTTGGTTAAACGCTGAGGAGATAAGAGTTTTACTCAAACTCAAATCCCGACTTTTAGCTCAGCAGTCGAGCAAAACTGTGGTGAATTTACGCAAACATTAGTGTTCGTTGTTCCCAAATCGTTTCACAGAAACGGTTTTGGTCGACAGAAATCTATAGAATCACGTTGACATATGTACACATTTGACCGCCTTTCAAAAGAGGTTCGTGGTATGAGTTCCAAAGGCGCAATCGCAAAGTCGAAACGACGTCGGCGAAATCGCTCTGATGGTCGCAAGCTGGTTGTAGAATCGCTTGAAGACCGCCAGTTGTTAGCCACGCTTACCAACGCGCCGGGAGACGGCACACTTTCGGTCGTCGTGGATGGTTACGGATCGTTTGGTTCAAATGTTGGTTTTTCTGCGGGCGATGCGCTTTTCGATCCAGTTGGAAATGTTGGAGCGTTGGGAACGACTTTTGAGAGCGGGATCGCTGTGCGGATCGGGAACGCTGGTGCTCGGCAGTTCTTAACGACTGGCTTGATCGGCAATCAAACCATTAGGTACCCCGACACGCCAACG
>JBLHLE010000336.1:0-7179 GCA_047620805.1 Pirellulaceae bacterium | reverse complement strand
GACGAGCGCCACTATTCGCTTCTTGGAATTCGAGGCTACGAAGTCCAGCAAGTTATGGGAACTCACTGCGAACGGTGGCGCAGTTACAGTAGGGTACGGTCGAATAGGCTCGGACGGCACCTCCAAGACTAGGGAGTTCAGCGATTCTTCGGCAGCAGACGCTTACGCCGAGCGGCTCGTTCAACGAAAATCCGAATAGGGCTACGAGCAGCGCGAGCCATTGAACGAGCACTGCTATATTCTCCACCAAAACAGTACAAGTTCTCCTTAGAAGTCGTAGTCGTCGATGTTCTCGGCTGTGAAGATCATCACATCGCCAAGCATCACGTTGTCGTCAACGACTTGCAGCTCTCCGAGTCTGCCGGCGGGAAGAGCCTCACCGGATAACGTCCCTTTCACGAGTGCGCGAGCCGCATAAACTGTGGCGTAGCCGAGATCGATTGTATTCCAGAGAATGACGGATTTCACGGTCCCCGACTTTACGTACTTCTTCATTTCGCTGGGAAGGGAAAGTCCGGTGACTTGAATCTCGCCTGTCTTGTTCATTTGCTGAACTGCTTCGGCGGCGGCGGGGAAAGCCACGGAGCTGATCCCGAAGATCCCTTTCAGTTCGGGATATTTCTTGATGACATCTTTGGCATCGGCGAGTGCCTTGCCCGCGTTTTCACCGGGATATTTGATCGTGGCGAGATTGAGATTCGTCTTCGCCAGCGCGGGTTTCATTATTTCGATCCAGCTGTTTTGATTGTCCGACGTCGAATCGGAGCTGATGATAACGACATCACCTTTTACGTCGGGCCCGCCAACGTCTTTAACCATTGCTTCGACCATTGCCAAGCCGATCGCTGCGGCGGTTGCCTGGTTGACGAAATGGCTGCGAGAGTCCTTTGTCCCGTCCGCATCCCAAGTAATAATTTGGATCCCTTCTTTGCCGGCTTGCTTCATGGCGGTGGCCACCACATCTGGCGTATTGGGAGCTACGCAAATCGCATCGACGCCGAGAACAGTCCAATTCTCGATCATCTCAGCTTGCTTGCGGGCATCGCCGTCGGTCGGTCCGTCGTAGATGAGTTTTACATCAACCAATTCGTCGGCAGCTTCGCGCGCACCGTTGGCACAAGAAGTGAAGTAAGGGATCCCTTTGATCTTGGGGAGCAGGCAGATTGTCAATTCCCGATCGGCCCCGCTGCCTTGGCTCTCGGCGTTCTCACCATCCTTTTGCGGGTCGCAACCTACGCTCAACACTAGCAAGCTCAGCACTAACAAAAGATTTAGTGCGAACGACAAGGGGAGTAGATTGAGAAAACGGCAAGAACGATTCATTGGTTACCCTTCCACCAAGGCGATGCCTATTCAGTTATTCGACTTTCCTGAGAACACGCACGATATACCAGTATGGAGCCAATTAAAAGACAGCCAATCAAGATTGGTGTCCACTCCGCGGCCTGTAGGTACAGTTCGACGAACTTCCTCGTTTCGTGGATTAGCAATACACCAAGTGCGGTCCCCACGACAGTTCCACGACCTCCGAAGATACTCGTCCCACCAATCACGACGGCGGTAATCACCTCGAGTTCAAACCCGGAGCCGACGGCGGCGTTGGCTGCTTCAGTTCTCGATACGAGGACGATTGCGGCTAATGCGGATAGCAAACCAGATGCGGAGTAGAGTACCAATTTGATTCCGTCCACCGGACCACCCGAGAAACGGACTGCCGACTCGTTATGACCGATCGCGTAGAGAAACCGCCCCCAAGATGTCTTCGCCAACATCGCGGTCAATAAAACGACCAGTCCCGCGAAGCACCATCCCGCCAGCGATACTCCCCAATAGTCGTTGTGGCTGAGTTGGCCGAACGCCTCCCCAAAACCGGAGTAGGATGCACCTTGGCTAATTCCCTCCGCCACTCCTCGAAACGCTGCAAAGGTTGCCAGAGTAACAATCAAAGGGTGCAACTTCAGCCGAACTATCAACGCTCCGTTGAGAAGTCCGCAGCTAGTTCCAACCGCCAAACAACAAATACCGCTGGCCCACAGGGACTCGGTCGATCGAAATACCATCCCAAACGTGACTGCAGAAAGCGCCATCATCGAGCCTACGGATAGGTCGATTCCAGCAGTCAGGATGATCAGCGTCATTCCCAATGAAAGCAAAGCAACTTCCCAGATCTGCCGGGACAGTCTCAACTGTTGCGTGAGACTCCAGAAAAACCTGGGCAATAGCATTCCTCCCAAGACGACAATCGCCAGCAGAAGAAGAGCCAACAGCACCTCGTGCCACCAACGGAATTCGCGCGACTGGCTATTCATTGTGGCTGCCCTCCCGTTTATCTTTGCCCGCTTCCGCTCGCCCTGTTGCTCGCCCTGTTGCTCGCCCTGTTGCTTGTCCTGTTGCTTGTCCTGTTGCTTGTCCTGTTGCTTGTCCTGTTGCTTGTCCTGTTGCTTGTCCTGTTGCTCGCCCTGTTGCTTGTCCTGTTGCTTGTCCTGTTGCTTGTCCTGTTGCTTGTCGATCGCGGAATCGGGTCAACAGATGATCACCAACGACGGCGGAAATAATGAAAATTCCTTGAATGGCACCCGTCCACTTTTCGCCCGCCTCGCCGATATCCAGGAAAGTAAGCACAGGTCTCAACATCATCATGAGCAGGACGGCCAATACTACGCCGGCCAACCGTCCGCGACCTCCACTAATCGATACGCCGCCGACGACTACACAGGTAACGACCAGCAATTCGAAACCGTCGCCTAGCTTAGCTTCGATCGTGGGCAAGCGAGGTACGTCGACGATGACGGCCAGTGCAGTTAGAAGTCCCGTGTACGCGAAGGCGAACACTTTGAGCCGTCGTTCGGATAGTCCAATCATTCGCGCTGCGTACGAGCTGCTTCCAATCGCATAGAATCGCGGACCGATCGGCATCCACTTCAGCATGATAGCCGTGCCGGCGATGACCAGCGATGCGACCCACACACCCAGCGGCAATCCTGCAAAGCCGACCTTCGTAGCAACTTGAAGTTGAGTGGGCAGTCCGCCGATGTTTTCTCCGCGACTCACAATCAACGCGATTCCGCGCAGCATCCCCATCAACCCGAGCGTCGCCACGATCGAAGGCACTCGACCAAAGGTCACGAGCAGCCCCGTACCTGCTCCGACAAGCAACCCCACGGCCAAAACAAGCGGGATACCGAGCAGCAGAGAAAGTTGCAGCTGATCGGACGAAAGCAGAACACCCATCACCGTTGCCACCAATCCGAATAACGAACCCACGGAAATGTCGATCTCGCCCGAGAGAATGACCAGCATGACACCACAGCTGACAATAGCGGGTGCCGCTGAACGGGTGAGAATATCCAGTAGATTTACGGGAAGCAGAAAGTTTCGATCGATCAGACTTACCCCAATCACGATCACCGCGATGACGACCAGCAAAACGAATTCGTACGATCTAACGACGGCTGAAATCATGCGGTACCTCCGCTCGGCGCACACGCGGTGCCCCGTTGCGGAAACGCGAGTTCCAGAATCTTCTTCGACGCGATGTCACTACCCGACAATTCGCCAGCAATACGGCCCTCGCACATGACGTAGATACGGTCGCATAACTCAATCAATTCGGGAAGATCCGAAGAAATGACGAGCGCAGCCGTTCCAGTCTTTGCGAGTTCCAGTATTCGTTGGTGAACTTGATGTTTGCCGCCGACGTCGACGCCGCGAGTCGGCTCGTCCAGGATCAGTAGCTTTGGTTTCCGCGCGAGCCACTTCCCGATAACTAGCTTTTGCTGATTGCCGCCGGATAACATCGCGGCCCGCAAATCGCGGTGCGGCGTGCGGATATCCAATGACGAGATCAATCCGTCAACTAGTTTCTGTTCCGCAGCGACGTCAATCCAACTGCAAGTCGATAATGAGTTGAGTACAGTGAGCGACAGATTCTCCTTCGCGGTCATTGGCAAAACCAAACCCTGGTGTTGACGGTCTTCCGGCACCAGTGCGATGCCGAGCCGAATCGCGCCGCGGACGCTACCGCTTTGCAAGGTTTGACCGTCAATTTCGACGCGGCCCGAATCGTAGTCATCGATTCCAAAAACGGCGTGAGCCACTTCCGTTCGTCCGGCGCCAACGAGTCCAGCGATGCCGACGATCTCGCCCCGCTTCACGTCAAATGAGATGTCCTCAAATTTCCCAACTCGCGTCAACCGCTCGACGCGCAGACAAACCGCCGCTTCGCTTTCATTTTCATCGTTCTGGATTTTCGCGTTCGATGACGCCGCCCGTTTTGTCGAGTCGTGTTTCTCCGTTCCGATCATTAGCTCAATCAACTGATCGCGGCCGAGAGTGGATGTCGCGGCAGTGTCTACCCAGCGACCATCGCGTAAAACTGTGACCCGTTGAGAGAGCTCGAGTATCTCTTCCAGTCGATGGCTAACGTAGAGAACCGAGACGCCGTCATCGCGGAGTTGCCTTACGAGGTCGAGCAGGATCGCAGTCTCGCGATCAGAAAGTGATGCAGTGGGTTCGTCCATCACCATCAATTTGCAGTCGTGGGAAAGGGCGCGAGCAATCGAGACCATTTGCCGCTGCGCCACCGAGAGCATTCCGACGGGAACATCGATATTTAAATCCTGTCCCAGACGCTCCATCAGCCGCTTCGTTTCCCTCAGCATCGCGCTGTGATCCAAAACCCAGCCACCCCACATCGTCAACTCGCGGCCGACGAATATATTCTGCACGGTATTGAGATCCGGAAACGTCGTCGACTCCTGGTGAATGACCGCGATTCCTATATCCTCGGCTGCCCGAACGTCGCCAAACGGCAAGGGCCCACTACCGAACTCGATGCTGCCACCAGCGGGGACTACCACACCGCTAAGGCATTTGATCAGGGTCGACTTGCCCGCGCCATTTTCCCCGCACAACGCATGGATCTCAGCTCGCCCGATGTTGAACCCAACATCCACCAACGCATTCACGCCCCCATAGCTCTTGCTAAGCCCGATCATCGAGACAAGCATCGGCGCCGTGTCTTCTTGTGATTCCATTGGAAGGCAAACTCGATTGGAATGTAGTGTTGATTGGAATGTAGTGTTGATTGGGCTGCGAATTTGTCATTCAGATCGCCAAAAATTATACTTGTGCATCGTCGCATCACCACCAAAGTGTATAATTTCCTCGCTGAACCATGTTACCCTGTAGTGATGACTCGTTCGCATACCGCGAGCAAAAGAATCGAACGCGAACAAATTGATCCTAGTTCGTGTCGTATCACTGATCGTATCACTGATCGTTTCACTGATCGTTTCACTGGCCACCAACTGATTGAGCGTCTAAATATCCTCAGTTCCATAAAAGCCCCCGAAATCTACCAAAGCAGATGAAAACAAGTACGGACGCCACACTACAAATCGCCCAGACCGTGTCGACTACCGAAGCCGAGGGGCCGGGCCGGCGATTTGCGATTTGGTTCCAAGGGTGTCCGCTTCGTTGCGCGGGCTGCTGCAATCCAGAAATGCTTCCCTTCACGGGCGGAAACGAGACCACTCCCAATGACCTGATCGCAGAAATTCTGGAGGCGAAAGAGCGTCACGGGATCGAGGGCATCACGATGATGGGTGGCGAACCTTTTTCTCACGCGGCCGGAGCGGCAATTGTCGCTGAAATGGTGCGGCAAAATGATCTGAGCGTGATGATCTTTAGCGGGTTCATTCTCGAAGACTTGCGTCTCATGCCGGAACCGGAAATCAAAAAACTGCTGACTCACACCGACATTCTAGTCGACGGTCCTTACGAGCGAGACCAACCGGAGTTTGGTCGCCGCTGGATCGGTTCTGCCAATCAGCGTATCCACTTTCTTACCGAACGATACAGCAAAAACGACGCTCGTTGGGACGAGCCGAACACGCTGGAGATTCGAGTTCAAGATGGGGAAATCTCAGTGAACGGATTTCCTGCCTCTAGTGCCGTTGGCCTCTGGAAGCGGCCTCGCAAGAATCGTTGAGGCAGCAGCCGGTGATGCGAATAACGTGGTGGTCACCGATCGCTATTTTTCGTCGCGTTGTTGACTCGTTCGCTTCCGAAACAACATGACGCCCCCTAGGACGACCGCGATTGTGATCGCAAGACCACCAATCACAGCTGCGATGCCAAAGCCCGCAGTCCACGGGGTATCTGGGGGAAATGCGATGTCCGCCAATGCGACGGAATTCAACGAAAGCACGAACAGCGTACCAATAGCAAGTCGAATCGCCATTCCATGACCCCGCTATGAATAGATGAAGAACGTGATTTGTGTCATCGCACAGACTTAACGCCAACTAATTCTAACACAATCTTTCCAATCTCGGGGAGACGGATCGGATTTCGGGAGATAGAGATCGATCGGGCCAGCCGATTGGAACTGACGCCCCAACTTTTCAATCCGACGGCGTCCAGTTGCGGCGTTCGATGATGTTGTCCAATACACCGGTGGCGTAGGGTGCAAAGTGCTAGAATTTGTTACAATACGGCTCGCAAAGCCAGACAGTACAACGGAATGATTTGATGCGTGCAGTTAGTCAATTCGAAGCGAAGCTACTTCGAATCTTATATACGATTCTGGGACGGAGCCCGGTTGCCCAGGTTTATCGCTGGTTTGAAGAAACGACGGATCCACCATCGTGCCTTAGCCGCGACACCATCGAATTAATTAAGCAGGCTCTGTCAAAAGGGACGGCCTCGATATTGTCGACGGCGGGAGGATGGCAAAAGGAACGATACCTCCGCAACGAGGAAGTCAGCGAAGGAAGGTTGTGGGAGCGAACTCCTCCAAAACAACTAGGCCTGACGTTTTCGCCTGCAACGATCGATTTCCTGATGTGGCTGACGTCCGAAAACACCAAGAAACGCGCGTGGCTTTCTCATCGCAAACTGACGATGGGAGATCAACTGCTGCAATTCCTTACGTTTCGCGCGTTGACAACGACTGGTTTGATAGAACATTGGTCCCGGCAAAAGTGGGCCCGCAAAAACGGACTTATCTGTCTGATGTTCGCCAAAGATTTTGCTCATCCGAAACTCACCCTCGACCCCAGTTACGACCAGTGGGTGGAAGGTATTGGGGCATGTATCGTGGAGTGCTTTCAGAAAGAGTTGACTCAGTCGTGGACGGAGATGGAACAAAACAAAGCCACAATCATTGCTGCGGCC
>JBLHLE010000335.1:0-7186 GCA_047620805.1 Pirellulaceae bacterium | reverse complement strand
TGGCGATCAATAAAGGGCAACTCGAATTGCTGCCCATCGCAGTGGGCGGGACGGAGTCGGATGCGAATCTTATCAAGAAGATAGGATTGCTCGGGCGAAAGCAGCACGAGAATCCAAACGCAGAAAACGATGAGCAAATTAATAGTTTAGTCGATCGTCTCTACGACGTAGAAACCACTCCGGCGGACGTAGGGTCGTCGGCGTAGGTTGCGTCATCAATGTAGGTCGCGCCATTAGCGATGCGTTAATCTCTATTAGTTTCTCATCCGATATTTTGGTGCGCGTGAGGTTTCGCAATTCGAGTTGCTGGAGTTGTGTCATGCCGGCGAGGTATTTGAGTCCGAGTCCCGAGATCTTGGAGTCGGAAAGTTGAAGCTTGACGAGATTGGTCAAGCCAGAAAGATGAGCCGGGCCTTCGTCGGAGATAGTGGTGAACTTCAGCGAAAGAGTGTCGAGTGTTTTCAATCCGCTCAAATGCTTCAATCCATCGTCGGTTAAGTTCGTGCCGTGGAGCGATAGAAGTCGCAAGTGAGGTGTCTTGGCAAAGATCTTTAGGTCGTCGTCTTTGAGCCTCTTGTCGTTCTGAAAGCTGACCGCCTTGATCGAAGAAAACGAATCGACTGGTGCAAATGGCTTCAGCCAAACGGGTGAACCCGGTTGCATTTCGACATGCGACGCGTGCTTGCGAATGTCTTGGGCTAGGTTTGCTTGTTCGCGATACCAATGCAATCGCTTGTTACAGAAAGTGAACGCAATAGCGCATAGCACCATCAGGACGAGGATGCTCCGAATCCGAAACCTCAGTAAGCGTTTGAGAAAGCTCATAGTTCAGCCGCGAGGTGATTGCCGTTTCCGATTAGCAACGATTAGACGGCAATCTTGGCTGTGGTTCAACTTAGTTGCCAGTCAACGATGGCGCGGAATTGTTCGGCCACGACGCGATATTCGAAAGGTGGTGCTTTTGTGGAGACTGTGAAACCACTGGAAAAATCGTCTCAATCGGCCGGATTGGAATAACGAAGTCCGACTAATTCTCCTAATCGCAGATGCGATGAGGAATTTGGGGACCGCTAATTACACTGAAAAAGAGTAGGCATGTGCGGAAGTTCCGCGCGTCGTTTCTTCTTGCAGTCGCAGTTTTCCGCGGAGTCCTATCATGTCGACACACGACACGATTGCCAACGATGTCTTGGAACCCAAGGATGATGCTCCACGCATCATCCACTCGCTCCGTAGTGCCTCGTGGAAATTGTCCGACATTGTCGTCGGGATCGCGATTCTCGCTCCGTTGCTGTACTTTCAGCAGAGCTTCGAGTCTTTCTTTCGCTGGGCGCCAGACGGAGCGAGATTCGCTTTGGTGACAATCTTGCCCCTAGCCGCGATGATTATGTTGCCGCGCTGGATCGCGATGACGCGAGGGGAAGTCGTCAAAATGCATTTTCCCAGCGGGACTAAACTGGCTTGGGAGGTCTTTGTTGCGCTGTCCGTTTCGATCGTAGTCTTTGTCTGTCTGATCACCGTTTCCTATGTTTATTGGCGAATCACCAATCAGTCGCTCGGTAACTCGCGCGAATATGTGCAAAACATCTCACGCGGGGAGCTGATGGCGTTTCTGCTTTGCTCGTTCACGCTCATGCCCATTGCGGAGGAGGTCTTTTTCCGCGGATTCGTTTTCAATGCACTCGAACGGCGCTGTGGCAAATGGGCGAATCCAATTCAGGCGTTCATTTTCGCCATGGCTCATCCGTACAACTTGATTCAGCGTGTTGTGATTTTCGGCCTGGGGCTAACGCTGGGGAAAATCTATCAGTGGCGGCGAACACTGGTGTCGTCCATCGTCGTTCATGCTGTTCTGAATTTCATCACGGCGGCGGTTACAGTTGCACTCTTGGCCGCCTACTCGCAGATGCCGTACATGGGAATCGAAGGTGAGATTGGCGCCACCGGATACGCCGTCGCAGCGGTCACCGACGACTCGCCAGCAGCTGAAGTCGGACTTCAGAGAGGTGATGTGATTACACACATCGGCGGAGAGAATGTCGCCGGTGCAAAAAGCATCAAGCAGGTCCTCAATGGTTATGAAATTGGCGATACAACGAACATCGACGTGCAACGCGGCGAAGAGACTTTGCGGTTAGAGTTGAAGTTCGGTCAGCGTCCCGATGTGAAATAGGAAGAGCTGAGCAGGCAGAAGCGGCCAATGTTATTTGGAGAAATACTTGGAATGCGGCCCTGAACATAAAAAAACGCGACTGGCAAATATGCCAGCCGCGTTCTTTTGTTGAATGTTCGTTGCTTATCGAATCTCTCTTCTCTTCTTAGCCTCTGTTACCAGAACTAGCGTCGAATCTTGAGGACCGATTTTTGGGACGCGTAGCGAGTCGGGACCTTGCGAGTCGTTTTTGCCGCATCATCAATCGTCGGAGGGATGGGTGCGGGTTGGGGAGCCATTTGATGAATGACTTCCGCTTCTTGGAATCCGCCGTCGCTCCAATCTGTATAGCCACCATCGCAACCACCATCGCAACCACCATCGCAACCGCCGCCGCAACTGCCGCCCTTGTAACGATAGCCCCAGAGTTTCGTCCAACCCATCAGGTTCACCGGATGTTTGCAACTGTTGCAGCCACCGGTCCAGCGACCGTGGTTGTCGCAAGGGTCGCAGCCAGTAGGATTATTGGCCCAGTTGTCCCAGTAGATTTCGCTACCACAACCACTTTGGCATGTCAGCAAACTGTGAATGTACGCCAGCGGGCGAATCGGACAGACGGGACGAAGTGCCCCGCAGTTACCACTTGCACAACCGATTGCGGCTCCGCAACTCGGCTCACAACCCTGCTCACAACCACAGCCCGGATCCCGCACCACAGCAGCGCCGCAACCCGCATCACAGCCCGAATCGCAACCACCTGTTGCGCATCCAAGCCGAGCACCCGGCAATCCGCAGCCCATTTGGCCGGTACTGCAACATCCGCTAGCCAGATTAATACTGACCAACGCGACTACACTTAACATCCATTTGTGATTCATCAATGTAGACTCCTCGTCCCGGTCGGTCGCCGGAACCCCCAATTTGTATGTTGATTGGTCGATATAGCAACGATCAGGAACTTTATCGGCCGTTCATTCCGCAAAATCGAGAAAATCGTTACAACCCGCAAAGTTTCTCGGCTGGCCACTTGCTGGTTTCCTAACTTCGCGAGACACACTATATTGCGGTGGGAACGGAAGGCTATTGACTAATTGTGGGAGCGACCTCGTCTGTCACTTTCCCGATAAATCCTTGGAGAAGTGGCGTGTTTCGTGGCATTGAGCGTATTTGTTCGCGCGAGTTTTGGCTGCTCTTACTCGCTCTCTGCGTCATGGGGCTACCTTTGCTAGCAGGATGTGGACCTGGTGCCGGCGGCCCGACGGATGCTCGACTGTGCGGTAAATGGGAAGGCCGCAAAGGTTGGGCGACGACGATCAAGGTTGAATTCAAATCCAACGGCTCAACAACGATGACCAGCAGTGACTCGTCCGGTTCCAACACGAAGACACTTCATGCGAGTTGGGGAGTTGTTAAGTCTGGTAGCAAAGCTATCAAGATCTACCTCAACAGCAGTAGTAAGAAGGAAGAACGGATCGTCAAGTTCATTGATAACGACCATATTGAGATGAAGTCGCCAGACGGAGCCCTCACCCGGCTTCAGCGTGCTGGAGGATAAAAACGCGGCCATGAGTGTCGTTAAGAGTCGCCACTTTGCTGTCGCCTTATTCATTCTAGCCTCTAACTTCGCTAACTTCCCTTGCAACCATTGGGCTTGCTCGATACATTTCACGCCGCCTGTATCGAAGTTCGAGCACAAAGGATGAATGCAATGAACAAGGAACGATCTGTTCTGTCCGTGGTAGCACTATTAGCTTGCGCAATGTTGACTGGATGTGGCAGCGAAATGAAGCCTCACGATCGATTGATTGGTGAGTGGGAAGCGAAGATTGAACTGGACCAAAGCGTGGTCCAACAGCGATTGAGTGAAGCGCCCGAACAATTGGAGCCCGGCGGGTCTCCTTATCAAGTGACGCGGGCGCGATTGCAGAAGCAATACGAAGAAATGGCAACAATGCTGATGAAAGTCGATTTTGAGAAAGACGGTGCGATGCGAATCACCGCCAATGTTGGCGACATTGAACAGAAGATCCGCGGAACTTGGGAATTGACGAAACACGAAGGCGACACACTGACCGTCAAGTTGACTGAATCGGAATCAGGCGCTGACGAAAAACCGTTGACCTTTGACGGAAATGATAGTTTCATAATGGCACCTCCTGGTGCCGATACGCAAATCGGCGTGATGCGATTTCGCAGACTACGTTAGGGGAAACCTTTTGAGCGACGATGATTCGACGACCGTGAATGACGACAGCCCAATCGAGGACGATCCAATTGAGGGTGCCTCGGCGGATGATGTCCCGACTGAAGATGCTATGAGCAAAGATTGCGCTGCCGAAGATGGCGCCGTGGCAGATGGCGAGGCTGAAGATGGCGCCGTAGCGGATGGCGCTGCTGCAGATGGCGCCGTAGCGGATGGCGCTGCTGCAGATGGCGCTGCTGAAGATGGCGCTGCTGAAGATGGCGCTGCTGAGGTTGCCAAGTCGCAGTCCTTAGCCGAGGCGCTCGACCGCTTCCAAATCGAATTGCCGCCTGCAATGATCGCGCAGTTGGACCTTTACTGTTCAGTTCTGTGGGAGTGGAATACCAAGCTCAACCTTACGCGACACACCGACTACGACACTTTTGTTGCGCGCGACGTCATTGACACACTAATGCTTTCCGAGCTGTTGGCTCCAGATGAAGAGATTTTGGATATCGGTTCCGGCGGTGGTGTTCCCGGCATTACGCTGGGGATTATACGCCCCGACCTTTCTATCTCTTTGGCCGAATCTGTTGGCAAGAAAGCGGAAGTGCTGAACGACATCGTGAGTCAAGTTAACCTTCCGCAGGCGGTGTTTGCCGAGCGGGCGGAATCGCTTTTGGATGAATTTCGTTACGACGCACTGACGTGTCGCGCCGTCGGTCCGTTGTGGAAAATCTGTAAGTGGCTCGATCCTCATTGGGGCGCATTCCGCCGACTACTGGCGATCAAGGGCCCCAAGTGGGTTGAAGAGCGTAAGGAAGCCAGGCATCTCGGGTTCCTCAACAAAGCAGAACTCCGTAAGGCGTCCGAATACACGACGCCAGGCACTAATTCCCAAAGCTTTATCCTGAAGATGTGGCGAAAAGGAACTACCGAGCCGACGCCAGAAATAAAGGAATGAAAGTTCCAACAAAAAGGCTCCGATACTCTCGTGCAGGTTCTCCTGTTTTCCACTTGAGTCTCGGGCTGATGCCGCGATGTGCTCAACTTGAGTCGAGCCGCACGCTTTAACGGCGTAGTAGGGGGCTTTCCCTCTAGTTGTACATCCGTAATATAGATGAACTACGAGCTCTGTAATGACTTCGCTTGCTGGGGTTCAGCAGTGCTGTAGTCCAACCCGTGCGCTCAATCCATGTCCGTCGAGTGCACCGAGTTCGATTCACCGAGTTCGATTCACCGTGTTTAACAGTGTTCATAACACGTACTGAATAACCAGTGCTGTGCGGAGCAATTGAATTGTTGCTGCAGGCGAGCAAATAACAAACGGCGATAACTAACAAGCGAGTATTGGCGAGCTATGTCCAAATACAATCTCACTCACCTGAAGCAGCTGGAAGCTGAGAGTATCCACATCATTCGCGAAGTGGCGGCGGAGTTCAACAACCCGGTGATGTTGTACTCCATTGGGAAAGACTCTGCGGTGATGTTGCAATTGGCTCTAAAAGCGTTCTATCCCGCTAAGCCACCGTTTCCCTTGATGCACGTCGATACGACTTGGAAGTTCCGCGAGATGATTGACTTTCGCGAGGAGTACGCCAAGAAAGATCTCGGCCTCGACGTGATCGTGCATATCAACGAGGAAGGTGCAAAGCTGGGGATCAAACCTTGGGAAGATTCCGAGAAGCATACGGAAGTGATGAAGACCGACGGCCTCAAGCAAGCCTTAGACAAGTATGGCTTTGACGCCGCTTTCGGTGGTGCTCGCCGCGACGAAGAGAAGTCTCGAGCCAAAGAGCGAGTCTATTCCTTCCGCGACAAGAATCATCGTTGGGACCCCAAGAATCAACGTCCCGAATTATGGAATTTGTATAACGCCAAAGTGAATAAAGGTGAGAGCATTCGAGTGTTCCCCTTGTCGAACTGGACGGAATTGGATGTCTGGCAATACATCCACCTCGAAAAAATTCCGATTGTTCCGCTTTATTTCGCGGCCGAGCGACCGATCGTGACTCGCAATGGTGTCATGACGATGGTGGACGACGACCGCTTGGAGCTTCTTCCCGGTGAAGAACCCGAGATGAAGATGGTTCGCTTTCGGACACTGGGCTGTTATCCACTAACAGGTGCCGAGATTTCGGCTGCCCAAACACTTCCCCAAATCATTCAGGAAATGTTGCTGACCAAAACTTCCGAGCGACAGGGTCGAGTGATCGATCAAGACGAAGGCGGAGCCGGCATGGAAGAGAAGAAGCGACGCGGTTACTTCTAGTCGAGTTAAACCTACGCCAAACGAAGTGGTAAGACGCTATCCCGCGGCGCGGGAGGCGACAAATTCAGAACATAACGAGTCCAACATGTCTCATCATTCAGAACTAATCGAAACCGACATCGACGCTTATTTAAAGCAGCACGAGCACAAAGAGCTGTTGCGCTTTATCACTTGCGGAAGCGTCGACGATGGCAAGAGTACACTCATTGGTCGCTTGCTGTACGATTCGAAGATGATCTACGAAGACACGCTGGCGGCGCTCACAAAAGATAGCCAAACGCATGGCACAACCGGTGGTGGATTCGATCCCGCCCTGCTGACCGACGGCCTCAAAGCCGAGCGCGAGCAGGGAATAACGATCGACGTCGCCTATCGCTATTTCTCCACTGCCAAGCGTAAATTCATCATTGCCGATACGCCGGGCCACGAACAATATACGCGGAATATGGCCACGGGAGCATCGACCGCCGACTTGGCGATCATTCTTATCGATGCGCGACAAGGCGTTCTTACTCAAACGAAACGCCACAGTTTTATCGCTTCGTTATTGGGTATCAAGCACATCTTGGTCGCCGTTAAC
>JBLHLE010000334.1:0-7191 GCA_047620805.1 Pirellulaceae bacterium | reverse complement strand
CGAACCAATGGTCACCGTTGATGCGGAGCCGCTCGAGAATCGGCGCTATGAGTTCTGTGTTTCAGTCGGCGGTGCAATGGAATTAAATCTTAGTCCGTTTCAAACCAGAGATTGTCTCCACCGAAGAAGGCTTCGCCGTCTTGCAGGTGGGAAACTTTGTCTTTGTCACCGTCCTCGTCAGCGAAGTACCAATCCAATCCACTTGCGCCGTTTAGATCGTCCCGATCCCCGTCACTGACGGTCACGGTACTGCTGTTTAATTGGTATCCGCTTGTGCTGCCGCCACCAGTAAACAGGTTTAGGACACGATTCTCGAATGAGCTCGCGTTTGACCATTCCGCCATGATTCCGCAGAGGGCGGTCAATTGGTTGTCATATGCCGTCGCACCAGCGATCAGAACATCGTCGTCTTGATGTCCTTTCAACTTGTCGGCACCATCGCCACCGATCAAGAGATCGCGGCCTTTCTGACCGTCCAACTGGTCGTCGCCGTCGTCGCCGTCGTCGACTAGCACATCGACTTGGTCACCGCCACGGAGCTTGTCATTGCCGCCACCGCCGAACAACCATCCCCTCGCACCAACATTCTTGTGAATCTTGATGTCGTCGTCGCCATCCAAGCCGTAGACGATGACCTTGCTTATACCATTTGCGACTTCGTCAAATAGGAACGTAATTATCGCGGTAAGGACGGTCATTGCTGCCCCCCCGCGCAGATCGGTATGCTAAGTATTACCTCATACGGCGCCTACCTTGAGTCGGGTGCGAAAGCGTTTAGAGGGTGACGGACGAATAACTTGATGGCGGGGAAGATGTATACGAGAAAGTCGATGCGTACGCTCCCAAGTCCAACCGCGACGACTATGCTTGCGGATCACCGCGAGCCACAGTCATGTGACTTCATCGAAAGAACGGCAGAGGATTTGTCTGTTGCTCGGCAGGCAGTGCCGCCGCTGCAAAGTGATGATCGAACGCGCCGCTGGCAAGCGGTTCACCGTGGCCATCGCCAACTTCACTGACGAAGATCAGGAATTTGTGCGGCAAAGCCAAACGAAATAGGAAATCTTAGTCCTACGATTTAAACTTAAACAACCGAGCGGCGGTTTGGCCGAGGATTTTGTTTTGATCTGCGGCGCTCAAGTGATCGATTAGTGCGCGAGAGCTCTCAAATGCGGCGCGATACGATTCGCCGCTGGCGTCTGCGTTGAATCCGCCGCCGTAAATCATGCGGTCCGCTCCGTAGGCGTTCGTCAATTGCCGTATCACAGGCTGAATATCGCGATGTGGGTATTTGAGTTGATCCGGAATCGCAGAAAACTTCATTACGGTATTGGGAAATCGCGACCATTTCACGACGACATTGTGCTCCTCCGGCGTTCCTTGAAACGGTCTACCCAAATGATCGATAATCACAACCGTGTCGCGAAACTCCCGAATCAATGGTTCAAAACCCGCCGCGTAGCGGGGCTCGAAATGAAGCTGAACTGCCAGGTTGTGATCAGTGGCAAGCTTCCACAATCGACGCAACTCCGGTTTGCCAAAAGGGGGTAGACGGTCCGGTGCATAGGCGTGAACTCGCACCGCCACCAGATCAGTCTTCTTGACTAGATTGGGAAGCTGTTCCAACGAACCCGCTCGATCCGAAAACAACAACGCGGTACCCTTCAGCCGCCCTTTGCCTACCTCGATACAATGTTCAAGATATCGATTGTCGTCTTGGTAAGGCTCGGGATGCACCACAATGGCAAAATCAACTCCCGCCTGATCCATACAACGCAATAGGTGCTGCGGACTCGCCGCCTTGTCGGGACGATAGGGAGCGCGTTCATGATACGGGAATCGGTCGTTCGCACTTCCCGCAAAGCAATGCAAGTGCGTGTCCGCTCGAATTGATTTCTGAGGGCCAGCTTCAGCAATTGCGGCATTCGAATACAGCAGCGCCGAGGCGGAAGCGGCTGTCGAAATAAATGTTCGTCTTGTGGTAGTGGTATTCATGATGATTTCGTTGTAGCGGTTCACCGTCGATCCAAAACTATTGCAAGATCTCGGAGAATTCACCCGCGTTGTCTCCGAACGAGCTCGCTGGAATGTCCAGTTGGTGTAGCATTGTCAGGTACAGGTCGCCGAGCGGCCGCTCCTCGGTTTGCTTGATGAATCGGCCGTGACGCAGGCCCAAGTTCTTGCCGCCGGCGAGGATCAGCGGATAATTGCGGGCGTTGTGCGTCGTACTTGTGCCGCTGCCGAAGAGGGCAAGTGTGTCGTCGAGCAAGCGGTGTCCGCCCTCTTGTAGCGCTGCCAGTCGCGTTAGGAAGTAGTTGAACTGCTCCGCCAAAAACTGGTCGTACTGTCCCCACTTCTTGTAGCCGTCTGGGTTGCCTGTCCCGTGTGACAGTCCGTGGTGTCCATTGCCGAAACCAAGGATCGACGGGAAACGATCGCAGATGCCGACGCCGTCTTCCGCGCCGATCTGGTACGTCGCGACGCGCGTCGTATCGGTTTGAAACGCCAAGATGATTAGATCGAGCATCGTGCGGATGTAGTCAGTCGGACCCTTTGGCGAGACGTCGAGATTGATTTTGGAGCGATCGACCTCGGGGAGCGCTTTGCCCAGCCAATCCTCCGATCGGATCAGCCGGCTTTCGACTTCGCTGAGCGATTGCAGGAACTCGTCCAGTCGATGCTGATCGGCATCGCCGAGCCGGCGACGCAGCGACTTGGCATCTTCGAGCAAAAAATCGACCCGCTTGCGGCCGGCAGCCAATGTTTTTTCCCGACTGGCAAGGTCCGCCTCACCGGGACGCTCGAAGAGCCGTTCAAAAATGTTTCGCGGATTCGACTCGGCTGGGATCGCCCGACCTTGGCCGTCGAATGAGATTGTCGTTGTGCGACTCTTGATGCCGACGCCACCGTTGCTTGAGAGCACCAGCGACGGCACTCGTGTCTGCAGGCCGAAATGTCGGGCGATGAGTTGATCCAGCGAGATCGAGTTGTTGAGGTTCAAGCGAATGTCGGCGCCGCTGAGCCAAATGTCACCCGTGTTATGGCCGACCAACTTGCGGCTCGTTGCATGAGAAAGTCCGCCGAGGATCGTCAGATCCTCCCGATGCGTCTTCAGGGGTTCGAGTGAGCTGGTCAGGCTGTATTTGTCTCCTTCGTCGTGAGGGAACCAATGCCATTCGTTGTGAGCGGCATGATCGCTCGGGGGCAGGCTCACACCGTTGCCGAAAAAGAAACCGCAGAAGCGCCGCGGTCGACTCTTTTCCTGAGCTGAATGGGACATTGCTTCGAGCCACGGAAGTGCCAGTGCTAAACCCGCACCGCGAAGCAGCGTCCGTCGATCCAGTTGCCAGGATGTTTGGGCCATATTGGTTCTCCGTTTGATTGTGTTGGGCTTTGCTACTTCGATTGAAAAACATCGCTGACGACGATCAATTCGATCAGCGTTCCCAGCTGGTCACCGCGTTCATGCAAAATGGGGGCGAGTGCGTCGGCGGCGTCGACGTCGTCCAGAGTCAATGAACGGCCCAGGGAATAGGTCAGTATTTTACGTATCATCGTCAGGCGAAAGGCGTCGCCTTTGGAGCGGACCAATTCCACCTGTAACTCGCTCATGCCAGCGACCTTGGTACCTCCCGGCAACTCGGCAAGCGAATCGACAGGATTTCCCGTTCTCCGTTTCCGCAGCTCGGCACCGGCACCGTCTCGTTGCCAGTTTCCAATTGCGTCATATTCCTCAAAGGCTAGGCCCCACGGGTCGATCTTTCGATGGCAGCCGGCACAGGCGGTCGAATCGCGATGGGCGGCGAGCGCTTGCGTTACCGTTAAACCACGAACTTTCGGATCGCTACGATCCAGTTCCGGCACGTTCGGGGGCGGAGGCGGCGGCAATTCGCCCAACAGGTTTCTGAGCAGCCACATGCCGCGTTTGATCGGGTGACCTTCGCGACCGTCGGAAGTGCCCGTCAGGATACTGGCGTGGGTAAGCACTCCTCCGCGGTGGTGGGAATCGTCGAGCCCAACACGGCGAAAATGCGGTCCCGCCACGCCGGAGATGCCGTAATGCGCCGCCAATGTTTCGTTGAGGCAAGTGAAATCCGAGTCGAGAATTTTGAAAATGCTATCGTTGCCGCGAAGCAACTCAGCAAAGAAGTGCAGCGATTCCAACCGCATCGCGACCAACAGTTCTTCGTCAAATTTCCGATAGTGTTCGCGATCAACAGTTACCCGTTGGAGCCGATCCAGTTCCAGCCATTGTTCGGCGAACTGCTCAATGAAATGCCATGACCGGGGATCCCGAATCATTCGTCGTGTTTGTTCCGCAAGTACATCATGTTTCCGCAACTGCGACTGCTCGGCCAGCTTCGCAAGTGTCTCGTCAGGCGGGCTACTCCACAGGAAATATGACAACCGCGCCGCCAACTCGTAGTCATCGAGTCGCTGTCTGCCGCTGGACGACCCGCGGCTGGCGACCAGTCCCAGAAACTGGGTTGAGCTGAGCACGACGCTAAGCGTTTCCCGCAGACTCGCTTCCAGTGAATCGGCGTCCTCACGGGCCCGGGTCCAAAACTTCATCAACCGATCCAGTTCGTCTGTAGCGAGGGGACGGCGATAGGCTTTGGCGGCGAATCGTTCTACGACTTCACGTGCATAATCGGGTTCGGACATCTCGCGGTCATTGGGGAACAGAATGTTCGTGTGCGCAGCCGGCGGCCAGGATTCGAAGAAGGGCGTTTCCAGTTCGATCCATTCGATCTTGAGCCGCGGTGGATTCGGCTCGCCATTGATGATCCGCGCCGAATTCCAGACGGCCAGGATGGCGGCGTTTTGATCTTTCGGAGGACTTATGTTGGGGACGGGCATCGACTCCATCCGCACTCGCAATTCGTGCGTTCTAAAATCGGTGTGATCGATGACGACCGGTTCACCGATGGGCGTTAGTTCGACACCGTGAAGGTTGGTGCACCCGAACGCCACAGTAAGCTGGGGACTTCGCGGAACATTCTCCCCGGCTGCTGGCGTATCGACGCGGGCGGCGCGGACGCGGACCAACGCCTCTCCCGTGCGGAACGCGCTATGAAACCCGACTGCCAGGCAGTGCTTCGGCAGTTTGACGGCCGCTTCCGAGAATCGCTGAATCGCGGAGGGCAGCAGTATGCCGTCGCCGCCCTTTTCTTCGCGTGAGATGTTCGAGATACGAAAGGCCTGTCCCTTTTCAGTGTTGTACGCGAACGACTTGCCGGGCCGAGACTCCGGCTGCGGCAGCTCCGTTACCTTCAAGCTGTTGAGCGATTCAGCACGAGCAAGTCGGTAACGATGTACGTCGGGGGCCGGCCCACTGACGATCGCCTCCGACAGCCCTTCCTCGGCGATCTGCAGATACATCTGGTACTGCAACGGCGAAATTCGCAGCATCTCTCCGTCGTTTTGAAAACCTCCCTGCGCTCGCCCGTCAGAGGGCAGTCGGTCGCTGAATGCGATGTTCAGCCCGAGCAGATCCTGCATCGAGCGTTCGTACTCGCGAAGAGTCAAGCGGCGGAAATGTGTGGTCAGATTTTTGGCCCGCGACGCTCGCCGCTGCTCCTGCACGAGCCACTGTGTCATCAGCTCCCGGTCTTCGCTCGCCAGCAGAGGTTCGGTTTCCGGCGGCATGTCCCCGAAGTTAAGCCGGTCGAGCACCTCGCGCCAGTGATCGCCGTCCTTTCCGTTGACCAGATCGGGATTGAGCTTGTCGAGCCGCAATTCATTCTTGGATTTCTTGTTTGGCCCATGACAATGGTGGCAGCTCTTCTTGAAGATTGGCTCCACACGCGAATACGGAATCGCCTCTTGCCCAGCGACGCGACCAGCTACTCCTGAAAGCCACGCGACCAGAACAAAACTGTAGACGGTAAAGTGATGTATCCTGGTTACCAAAGTTCAAAAGTCCTATGCAGGGATGATCGACGAACCAAATGGACGCGAAGCTTAGCATTCTGCCTAAAATTGTCCCATCAATGATCGTTTATGATACAGGATTGCGGCGAGAACGTCACGGTCATTTCGCGAATTGACACGCCTTGACCGCGAGAATCCTTCCTGCGGTGAAAGAACTTGGCATTGAGGGTTTCCGGCTCGTGCTAACTCCACGAGGCGAAGGAGAAGCAGTATCGATTGTAGAACGTAGGCCGCGCCGTCGCCTCAATGAAGAAACACTAAGGGCCATGAATACCAGCACGACGCGCAAGCGAGTGAATCCCATGACCCAATGAAGAAACATTGAGGACCACGAATACCAGCACGACGCGCAGGTTTTGATATTGCGATTCTCCCCACGCCAACGGCGTTTTGTCCCCTCTCCCCAGGCGCAGACTCTGGTTTGGAATGCGTGTTTTTCAGGGGATGAGGGTTAGGGGTGCGCCGTTGCAGGCGGTTTTCGCCCTCACTCCTCCCTTTTCCAAAAAGTGAGATCGCTCGAAACCAATGGTTTTCTTTGGGAGTGGGGCGAAAACTCGCTTGTAGCGATCAATATCCGCAACATCAAAACTCGCAAGCTCGCGCGTCGTGTTGGTAATCACTCGCGTGGGCGAACCCCGTATCGGTGGCATCCTGCCGCCGCTCAGTTTCGTCGTTTTGAAACGGCCGTAGGATGCCACCGCTAGTTCCCAGCACTTCCATCGCGTCTTTCAGCGCTTGGCGGTAGTCATCATGCATCGCCCAGACGAGCACCACTGGGTTGCTGTCGCAGGGCACATCGAACTCATACTGCATCTCTCCGTGTTCGCCCTTAGTGAACTGGTGGCTGGTGGCGAAGTTTCTGGACGCGGCGAGAACGGTACTCATGCCCTGATACATGACCGAGCCAACTTGCTCGGAACTGTCCGTTTCAGGCCGACATTTCGTCGTGCCGCCTTCGACGATGTGGATGGCGTTGTTGTCCTTGTTATATTCGATCGTGGCAGTGCTCGTCAGACTGTTACGTCCAAAGAAACTCTGACCGCCCAATCGCAATGATACGGGGCGGGACGAGGTGATCATCGAACAGGCGGCGCCACCCGCGGCAATGAACTTCTCTTCCCGCAACCGGACACCATCCACTTCGTACTCGCAAATCATCCGGTCCGGACGCCAGTACATCTTCTTGGGATTGACGAACCAAATGGCGCAATCCTCGACGCAGCAAAGAAATTTCTTGCCGTGACAAGGCCGTGGCAA
>JBLHLE010000333.1:0-7208 GCA_047620805.1 Pirellulaceae bacterium | reverse complement strand
ATTGAATATCCAAACGGCCGAGTCGGTTGCGCTGAGTGATCCAGTCGGTCGGCTGTGCTCCCTGAGGCAGGTCGAGCGGTTCGACGTAATCCGCATTTATCGCAAAGGACAGAACACGAGGAGGCGTGGAATCGAGATAGCTTCCCGGCGAGGCGAATGCTGCGGTCCAATTCAACGGATCGTTCCCCCATACAACTGGAGATACGCGTCCAAGCGAAGAACCTGTTGCGATGGTCAGCGGCCAGGGAGCAACTACCCCGTAGCGGACCTGATCCTCCAACAGTGCAGGAATGAACAGCGGGTCTTCAGCCGGTGGATCAGCGGGTCTCTGCAACTGCAGATTGTCGCCAGAATTGTCGAGGCGTCCGGAGAATCCCCCGATCAGGCGAACCCCATTGCCAATTCCGTAGACGCTTCTGAAAGCTGACAGCCGAGCGGCATTCTCCACTGCAGTTGGGTCGAAGGTCACGACCACGAGCACTTCGCCACTGGCTAGCGACTGCCCGGCAGGGAAAGCGAAATTCACGGCGGAGTCCAGCTTCCAATTGTCGAGCGGAATAGCTTGGCTGGTCGGGTTAAATATTTCGACGAATTCTAGGTCTTGCGGATCAATTCCTCCCTGCCCATCTGGATCGAGAGGGCTGTACATGATTTCGCTAATGACGAGAGGCCCCACGCGCGGCCCCGAGTTGCTGGCATTCTCAGTCACCGTCGTCATGGGAAATACGTCCCCAACGCCATTTGGCCAGCGGCCAATTGATTCGCCATTTGCAGCCGCGCCGAATTCGACGCGATCGATAAACAACTGCGGCCGCCCAGTCTCATTTCCGCTGATCAACCAGACGTCGTCTCCCTCAGAACCACTTAAGGCAAAGGAAAATGGATTGTTGATGTCATTGAATTGGGTTTCGGTAAACGTGGTGTAACCGCCGGCGGTTATTATTGTGTCGGCTGGGATATTGAACTTGAAGTAGTTTGAATTCGCGTCGCTTAGCCACCAGTTACTTAACGCAATATCATCGGGAGTGACGTTATGCAATTCGATAAAGTCGACTTGCGGCAGGTCGGTATGGGTCAAGACTTCGTTGATCACGACCGAGACGCTATCGCTTGTACCAACTGCTCCCGGCGAGCCATGGACATCAACACTGCTATGCCAGTTAGCGCCGCTGCCGTAGTCCAAATTTGTGTCGTCAATTTCTAGAGAACTGCCATTCCCATCCGCTCGCCCAGGCCAACTTCCCGAATCGTTATACGCGAACTGCTGGATCACATTTCCACCCGCGTCGACCAACGTCAGTTGTTCTCCACCGTTGGACAACTTGCCTCCGAATTCGCCGCTCGCCCCATCGTCATCGCTACCGTTTGCGAAGTTCACTTGCGGACCATAGCGGGACTGGAACACGTCGGTATCCGCTACCACGACCACGAACTCGCCAGGCTCAAGCCGCTGCGAATCGAACTCAAATCGAATACCTTCTGTCGAACCGTCTACAACCGATTCGACAAACTGCACTCCATGGAGATCGATCACCTCGTTGCCTACATTGGCCAGCTCCACAAATTCGAGTCGATCACTTCCCGCTGGCGACTCCCCGAATTGAGTCAAGCCGGCGAGTGGATTGTAGTTGACCTCGGTAATTCGCAGGTTGCCTGCGTTGGCGGGAACGGCATCCACGATGAAGAGAGCTTCATCAATTGCCGACCAAACACCACCACTCAAGGCCCGCAGGCGGACATTGGTGTTCTCGGTGAGGTTAAACGGAGCTGTAAACGGAATCGCTGACGGACTGACGCCGCCACCTACCAAACGCGGATCACTTCCGTCCGCGGTGTAATAGATGACCCCAGCAGGTGCGGTCAAACTAACGTCGAAGTTGCTGGAAATCGAACCACCTCGCTGATTGAAGAGCGGCGTTTCCACACTTGAATAGAGCCCTGCATTCACAAAAATCTGCAGCATATTCGCGCTGCGTTGATTGAAATAATTATTCAACAAATTTTGAACTTCTGGCTCCCAGCTCTCATCCACCGAATAAGCTGTGCTTAGATGTTGATCACCCCAACGCGCTGACTCGGCGACCAAGGGGCTTCGCAATTCTTCGACGATATTGAAGAACCTGGCGGCCGGGACGTTTCTTTCCGGATGCGTGGGATCCCAATCTGGATTATCGGGGTCCACATAAAGGGCTCCACCATTAAAGAAGTGCTGGTGCACTCGATCGGCGAACGCGACCCTAAATTCGTCAACATTCTTGAGAACGGAATACGGTCCCGCAATTCCTGCACCTTGCCCCGTGCGGTCGGTGTTCACGTTCGATTGCAAATTCAGTGACCACTCGCTATCCCACATGAAGAATTGATAACCGGGACTGTCTTCGCCTCGCAGTCTTCCGCCGTAATAGTTTTTGTTAGGCCAATCCGAATTGCCTCCGTAAAAATTCGTGATCATGTAGTCGGCATAGTTGTCGACGTCCAAATAGTCCTCTTGATTTGGATCGTTAGTTCCATCCGGAAAATTGCCGTTGAGATTCTGCCAAGCGGCAATTTCTGCTGGCGACCCATCCGCAGCGGCGGCGACCACGTTTGACAAATTCTTTAACGTATTCCAACTGTCGAGGTTGCCATTGATCGCGCGTCCTGAGTTCTGCACGTCCCAATCTTCAGGTTCACCGCCGACGTATCGCGAGGCAAACGTTTCGTCTGGTCGCTCCACGGGATTGTAGACGCCCCAATACACACCATTGATATAGAGGTGCATCCTTGTCCCATGCGACGCCGGTTGCCCCATTGCCAATTGCGTTTCGCGGCCGAATTGGTCGCGGGCGTACACGCGATTGCTACTTCCGCCCCATTGCCAGCCGTCGTTTGCTTCCATTCGCAATGTTATCGTATCGAACTCGTCGACCGCATCGGCGCCAAAGAATGGGTAGTTCAGAGTACTCGGGCCGTACTCCGATTTAAATTTCAATCGCAAAGACTTTTTCTTCGTCAGATTGAAGCTGCGGAACGCACCGCCTTGAATCTTCACACCCGCATTGATTTGAAACCCCTTGGTTCCGTCCGGGTAGATCAGCTCGAAGGAAGTTGGAACTTCCAAATTGGCATCGTTCGGATTCGAGTAGATTCCGGCACCGCCGAACACACCGTCGATGTCGGTAACGAGAGACAGAGTTGGAATCGACTGCAGGTCGTCTTTAATCGTCGCGGCATACTTTCCGCCAAAGTTATCGTTGGGACCAATGACATCCGAATCCAAGCCGTAATCCGGGGCCACGCCGCGCCAGTCCGTTGGAAAACCAGCGTCCAGCGTCGTCTGATGAGTCTGTGTCACTACATCGTCGACATAGATATATGTGTGCGTATCGACATTGGATGACTGCCGACCGGGCATGAACGCTATCGCTCGCAGCGTCGTGGTCGACGAAAGGGGAATTGGACTGGTGTACACTTGGCCGAGCACAGCGCTGGGCGTGCTACCGTCCAAAGTAAAGTGAATCGACGCACCGACCGTGTCGGTGGTAACCGCGACGTCGATCGCTGCGGTGTAGAAACCGCGGTCATAGCTAAACTTTGTGTCCGCTACGAAGTCGATAAAGTCGCCCACATTGGTCGCACCGGGTGTTGGCGTCGACAGGTAGCGAAGTTGATTGTCGAACATGCCATAAGACACGTCGTCAATTTGGCGAGGAAACTGCGGAGTGATCTCGTGTACCGGTTCGCCGTTGCCATCACTGAGCACAATATATTCGCCCGAACTACTCAACGAGAAATTCGTGTGCAAAATACCCTGTTCGTCGAGCGTCACATCTGTAATATCCAATCCCGACGCGAACACGACGAGAAAACCATTTGCGGGAACGGTCGTGCCGACAGGGAACTGCCAGCGAGTAGGATCATTGGCGTCGTCGGAAAGATACGCACCACCTATGCTCGCCGGCGAACCGGTCGGATTGTGCAATTCAATCCAGTCGTAATACTGTTGATCGCCCGAGAAGCTATCGCCCGCTAAATCGCGTGTCCGAGTGGAAAGAGTGGTCGCGTTGGCGGCCATGAACTCATTGATCAATACATCGGGCGCGGGTAGCGTCTGCAACAAACGCGTCAGCGGCGACCAACTCGCCCCCGCCAGATTAGTCGCTTGAATCCTAGTGAAGTACGTCGCAGCGGGGAGCAAACCGTCAATGCCGGCCGTAAACGTTTCAGCCCCATCGCCGAGTTCGACAAAATCGTCCCATGCATTCGCGTCCGTGCCTCCGTCCTCGTCGCCGTAGTAGACGTTAATTGAGGGATTGTCGCCGCCCGCATCGATCACCTCACCAGGTACGTTGGCAATGAACGGTCCAACGTCGACGATTGGGTAACCGACCACAGAGGCTAGTGAAAGCGTTGCCGTCACAAATGAACTCGTCGCAGGAGCCCAATTGCTACCTGCCAGATTCGTGGCGTAACCGCGAAAGTAATATTCCGTCTGGTCAGTTAAACCATCGAGTCCGCTAAGGTAGTCACCTGTCGCACCCGTCCCGAGATCGATCACGCCGTCCCAGGCATTTAGATCCGTTCCCGCGTCGTTGTCACCCCAATAGAAGAACAGATTCGGGTCACTACCACCCGTGTCGATGACCGAAAGGCCGACGCTTGCCGTCGCAGCGAGGACATTAGTCGCAGAGATATTTTGTATCGTGGGCAGGTCGGCGATTGTGAACGTCGATGAAAAAGCGAAAACGCCGGAAACTGGTATGGCTGGCGTGATCGAGTCTGCCGCGATCGCGATTGTATGCGTTCCCGTTGCAAGCGGTGGCAAGTCGAACCGCAGAGTGTGTGCGTCAACAAGAGTCACGCCCGTGGCCGGTATCCCGTCGACTGCCAAGTCCGCTGGATCGACGCTTTGCGAATTATAATCGAGAGTCAAATCGATCGTGGCCGTGGTTGGCGGCGCACCAAGAATGGCGCCATCGCTTGGGGAAACACTTTCGACATGTAAGCCACTAAACCCGAACAACTCCAATTCGCCAAGCTGATGCCCGCCACTCACTGTAGAAGTGACCAAATAGCGAAACCAGTTATACGGGTCGGGAGTCTCGAAATCCGCGTCGCCGCCATCGAAGCGTACAACTTGAAAACGCTCGGTGAAGGGCGACGTCCCATTGACGTCATATTCGAAAATAGTCTCCCAGCTTGCACCGTCAGTCGAGCCTTGAATTTCCCATACATCGGGGTCGCGGCCCGGAACGTCATTGGCGGATGAGACAGTGAAATGCGTGAGTGTGTACGCGCGATCAAATTCGACAGCGACCCACTGTGTCGGCCCTCCGCAACACCATTTCGCTTCACCGCCCGCCACCTTGTTGTCGAAGACGTTCAATGCCCCTTCGTTGGAGAAATTATTTTCACTGCTGGCAGCCGTTGAAACCCAATTGAAATTCGATGCGCTGCTGTCCACGCCGTCATTCTCAGGATCCGTCAGATCGCCGCCCAACAGCGAACCCGTACCAACTCCAAGTACCGTCGCCAACATTTGCCGCAACTCAAGTTTTTCAATATTCAAGCGACGCTTGCCAGACCGTCGTCCTGCCAAACGACGTAGCCGTCGCCGATTTCTTCGAAGAATTGCCGGCATAAACTCACAGTTCCACAGCAAATGATGTATTGCTATTCGAGCATGCCAGAAAGGATGCCCACAAAAGGTAAGCTCTCATTCTAACAAAACAGACAGCGACCGACGAGGGAATTGTAGCTGCGGAGACGTAACTCCCCACGTTGATTCTTACGAATCGGCATTGCGGGCCATTGCCGAGCGAATATCGCGAACATTATTAGCACAGGTAACTCGTAGTGTTTCGCCGAATGCAACCGCAGACGCAGAGCCACTGCGCCGCTCTGATACGCTACAGCTGCCGTGAATTTCTCGCAGGCCAACTTCCAACAGCTGCTCAACATTGCTCGCATCGACTCCCGCTCCTGCCATGATCGCGAGGGAATCTCCGCTTCGCAGGACGAGTCGACGAATCAAATCGATGCCGTCCAATGCTGTTACCTGTTGCCCCGATGTCAACAACCGTTTGATCCCCAAGTTGATAATGTCGTCCAACGCCTCGAATGGGTCCACGGCTAAATCGAACGCGCGGTGAAAAGTGACGTCGAGTGTCCCGGCGGCGTCCAGTAGTTGTTGGCACACATGTCGATCGACTTTGCCAGCCGACGTTAATGCTCCGATGACGACACCATCCACGCCCGCGTCCCGCGCCGCGACAATATCCCGAACCATTACGTCTACTTCCTTCGGCGCATAACAAAAATCACCTGCCCGTGGACGAATCATAGCCATCACAGTGATTCCAGCGAAATCGCAGCACTCCGCCAGCAGCCCGGCACTTGGCGTCAAACCACCGACTGCGAGCGCACAACAAACTTCCAAGCGGTTCGCACCGCCAGCTAGCGCGGCGAACGCCGATTCAATTCGGTCGATACAAATCTCGAGAATCATGGAGCTATGCTCAATCCTTTTTCGGCAAGTGACTGGCGGGCTCGAACATTCGATTGCCACCCGCAGAATCGTAGGCCGCGTAGTCGAATCCATGCTGAATGCAGTAGCCACCAAATCTGCCCTGCTTGTCCAACGCGATAAAGCCGACCTGAATTTCTCGCCAGTTGGGGTTCTTTTTAATTACGCGTTCCGTGGCCATCCGACAAGCATCGACAGGCGCGTGGCCCTGTCGCATGAATTCGACGACAAGAAAACTACCGACCGCTTTTATCACTGCCTCGCCCACGCCCGTCGCAGTTGCACCACCGACTTCGTTGTCGACGTACAAGCCAGCTCCAATAATTGGGGAGTCGCCAACGCGTCCGTGCAGTTTCCACGCCAAACCGCTCGTCGTACATGCTCCAGAGAGATCGCCATTTTTGTCGATGGCGATCAGACCTATCGTATCGTGATTCTCGATATTGATTTTCGGCTTGTACGGCTTCTTGCTGGCCTTCCACTTCGTCCAAACAGCCCGCGCTTCGTCCGTCAACAGATCTTCCTCTTTGAAGCCTTCCTGCAACGCGAACTCCAAGGCTCCTTGACCGACCAGCATCACGTGAGGCGTTTTCTCCATCACGCGTCGCGCCACCGAAATCGGATTCTTGATGTTCTTCAAAAAGGCAACGGATCCACAGTCACCCTTCTCATCCATAATGCAGGCGTCTAAGGTCACATGGCC
>JBLHLE010000332.1:0-7259 GCA_047620805.1 Pirellulaceae bacterium | reverse complement strand
ATTTGATTTCTCCACTGCTGAAGGCGCCACGTCCGCATTGACCAATCCCAATCTGGCAGCTCGCTACATGGCCTGGTCGGCTCTAGAAAAGATGGGTGCCAAAGCAGTTCCAGCATTGGAAAAACTGTACGGTTCCGACAACCCTCGCCACCGTGCCCGCGCACTGTGGGCACTAGGCAAGTTATCTGGCAACGGCGACCACTACGTGGAACTAGCTATTGGCGATAGTGATCCCAATATTCGGATCGTAGGACTCCGACTCGCTCGTCAAATTAGTGACGACACTACGGGCGTGGTCAAGAAACTCGTCAAGGACAAGTCCGCACAAGTGCGTCGCGAATGTGCGATCGCGATCCGAGCAATCGATTCGGATACGGCGGCTGACTTGTGGGCGGACTTGGCACTGCAACACGATGGCAAAGACCGCTGGTACCTCGAAGCACTTGGCATCGGGGCCAACAACAAGTGGGACGCTTGCCTCGCTGCATGGCTCAAAAAAGTTGGCGACAAATGGTCTTCGGATGCCGGCAAGGACATCATTTGGCGCAGCCGAGCGACAGCAACTCCTGGTTACTTGGCGAAGATCGTCCAGGATCCTAAAACGCCGAAAGAAACGCACCCTCGATACATGCGAGCGTTCGACTTCCTTTCGGGACCCGAGAAAGAAAAGGCCCTGCAGAGCATTCTGCTCGGTCTATAATAGAATCGACCAGCCTCTTGTTGATCGACGCTAAGAATATGCCATCCACGGAGGATCCTTCGTGGATGGCTTTTTGCATAAACGCTTAAGTCAGCCTTACTGGCCGACTTGAATAGAAAGAAAAGTGGACTCACTATGAATCGAGTATTCGCGTCACTGGTATTTTGCCAACTCCTTTTGACACTGGTGATTTCAACATCCCGCGGCGATGAAGCACAAGATGCGAAAGACGAGTTGATTGTCCAAACGCTGATGCGTTTGGAGAGCTTCGATGTCAACGCCAACGCAAAAGTCAAAGAGGCCGTGCATCGCTATCTTAAACGCGTCTCCGGCACTGAAAAATACATCGAAATCGTGAAGAAGCTGAATATTGACGGCATCGACGCAGAACTGTTCGAATTGGCAATCGCGAACGCGGATGAAAGCCTCGGCGTTGCCGCAGCGGAGGTTTTGCTAAAGTCCGCTGACGGCGCGACAATGGCAATCGGAAAGATCGTAGCGAAAGATGACGAAGTTGCACTGAGTGCGATCAAAGTCCTGGGGCTCGTCGGGAACAAAATCAGCGTAGATGCGTTATTGCCCCTGGTAACCGAAGACGCACTCGATCGGTCCCGCCGCAATGCCATCGTATCGGCAATCGGAAAGAACCGACTCGGTCAACTGGGACTCTTAAAGATCGTCACCGACGGCCATCTGCCCAAGGATGTACAACTGGTTACAGCAAGTGCCTTGCACGGTTCGAGCGACGCAAAAATTCGCGAACAAGTAGCCAAACATCTAAAACTTCCCAGCTCGGCTGGCTCGAAACCGCTGCCACCCATCGGCGAATTAGTCAGTCGCAAAGGCGACGCGGGACTCGGTAAAAAACTGTTCGCCGACAAAGCCACTTGTCTGAAATGCCACAAGGTCGCGGGCGAAGGCAAAGAAGTCGGGCCCGATCTATCCGAAATTGGCAGCAAGCTTTCCAAAGAAGCGATGTACGTTTCGATTCTCGATCCCAGCGCCGGTGTTAGCCATAACTACGAAACCTATTCCGTAATCTTGCTCACTGGAAATGTGGTAACAGGAATCCTCGTCAGCCAAACAGACGAATCGCTGACCGTCCGCACCGCCGAGGCGATAACAAAAACCATCGACAAAGAAGATGTCGACGAATTGATCAAACAGAAAACGTCGCTGATGCCCTCCGACTTACAAAAATTGATTTCAGTTGATGAACTGGTAAGCGTGGTGGAGTTTCTGGCTACCCTGAAGAAGAAAAACTAGGATATCGCTATGCCGCGCATCTACTTGAGTTCGTCCATTGTGCTCTTGAGTTTCCTCTGCAATCTTGTGGCAGTCAGCGGCGAGCAGTTCTTTCGTCATCCCATTGGCGCCACGGATGACCACACACCGATCGTCTGCTGGCAGGATCCTCAATCGCTCGACTTCGACGACTCGCAACTGCGAATCGTTGTCGTCGCAGGACTAGACGACCAGCTCAAATCGACGGAAGCGGGCCGGAACATAGCAAGCAGTTTTGCCGCCGGAAGACGAAAGGGTGGAATCACTAAATCATTCACGTTATCGGTAATTGAATTTCCGATAAATCAAAACCCTAGTTTTCCACCGCGTGGCGTCGCCTATAACAATCCGAACACACGCGAATCTCACTACGTTTGGCGGTGGCTAGGAACGCACGGCGCAGATCTAGTCATCGATCTGAGATCCGGTGACTCAACCAAAATCGAAGTGCCAGAGAACGCCACTGCTAACTGGTCGAAACTCGCCAAGGCTCTTCCGCAAGCGACAAGTTATCGCGAAGAAACTGACTTGCCATCCGCCCTGCTGCAGGCGAAGCCCTGCGGCCTGGGTACTATTCCGGCGCTGCGAATCACTTGCGACCCGCAGGAAGCCGCCAAAGTCGTCGACTCGCTAATGCACACACTGGCGTCCGCGAATTATCGCGTCAAGTCGGAAGTACGAACGCAACTCGAGCTACGTGTAAACCGCTCGGCACTTCAAGTTGCGACTCAACTCAGCCAACACTACGGCAAAGACCTTTCGCAAGTCGTCTACATTCCTGCGGTGGCCTTGATCGCTCGTGTCCGCTTGGCGGAAATCACGGGCGAACCAGAATACCTCGCCCAAGTGAAGCGGGCAGTGAAAGAGTATTTCGACGGCGGACGGCCAACCACGCCCAAATCCGGCAGCGGCCTGTCCGGACACCTTATTTTCGGCGAACTCGCCGCAGCGACATCTGGAAAAGAGCGAGCGCGTTACATCGAGTTGGCTCGCAACGCGTCCGACTTGATGTTTAACGACGACGGTACGACAAAACCAGCGATGCCCTTCCATAGTGAAATGAGCGACGCACTATTCATGGGAGGGCCGATTTTGGCTCAGGTTGGTAACCTGTCGAAAGACAAACGCTATTACGAGGCGTGTCGGATACACATCGACTTCATGAGAACATTAGTGCTCCGCAACGACATGCTCTATCGCCACTCTCCATTAGATGAAGCAGCATGGGGTCGGGGAAACGGGTTTCCAGCCTTAGGCCTGGCCCTCTGCCTCGACGCGATCCCAGAGAGCGAGCCGAGTCACAAAGTGCTGCTAGGCTATTTCCAACAGCACATGCGGCAGCTGGCACAACAGCAGGACGAAACGGGACCGTGGCATGAAGTTATTGATTCGCACCAAACGTACCGCGAGTTGACGTCCACCTGCATGATCGCCTACGCCATGACCCGCGGGATCCGCCGCGGCTGGCTCAGCGACGCTGGCTACAAAGAGAATGTCGCCCGCGCTTGGGAAGGAATCAAACGACGAGTTGGAGCCAACGGTGAATTGATCGATGTGTGCACCGGCACGGGAAAACAAAAGAACCTCGACGCCTACTTCAATCGCACTGCCATGTTAGGCAAAGACGGCCGCGGTGGAGCCATGGCGATGCTGGTCGCCACCGAACTGGCACTCTGGGAAAAGGAATCAAACAAGGAATCAAACAAGTAACCTGTTGAGGTCCGGCACGGGACCGGCACCTTAAATGCCTTAACTGCCGGCGGCTATGTATTGCCTAGAGTACCACTTCTAATTAAACGATTGCGTGATTGAGAGCGCAACGCCAAAATGGAGAGCGTGAATAAGCCTCAACCATCTATCCCAGCGACCGAAAAACTTCAATTGGACCAAATTTCGGATTCAGGGTCAGACGAACCGACTTCGTCCGTCGACTCGAACCTTCTGTTTGGCAAACTCGCAGTCGTCAACGGTCTCGTCGAACAACAGATCGTCAATGACGGGCTGCAGCTTCTGGCACCCAATCACTCACTGGGCTCCCTATTGGTCGACCAAGGCTTGCTAAATCTTCGGGACCGGGAGGCGATTGAACACTTGGTCCGATCGCATGCGGATAGGCGAAGCGGCGAGTCGAGTTCGGAAATCGCAGAGTCGACAGTGTCCCGATTCGGCGAGGTGGACACGAGCACTTTTTCACCCAACCCGAACCAGCCCAAACCAATTGCAACGGAGTTCGGCGACTATCGAATTCTCGAGGAGATCGCCCGCGGCGGAATGGGAGTGGTTTACAAAGCCCGCCATACCAAACTGAATCGAGTCGTCGCTCTAAAGATGATTCGCGCGGGGGAACTAGCGAACGAAGAGCAAGTTCGCCGCTTCTACTCGGAAGCTGAGGCGGCAGCGAAGCTCGACCATCCGGGAATCGTACCTGTGTTTGAAGTCGGCGAGTTGGACGGCCAACACTTCTTCTCGATGGCGTTTGTCGATGGCCCTAATCTTCGCGCCAAAGTCAAAGACGGCCCGCTCGATCCCGCCGAAGCGGCAACCATCACCCGCGCGGTAGCGGAAGCGGTTCATTTTGCGCACGAAAACGAAATTATTCACCGCGATATCAAACCGCACAATATCCTTTTGGATAAGCAGGGAAAACCTCGCGTTACCGACTTTGGATTGGCCAAACACTTGCTTGGCGACAGCGAGTTAACCAAGACTGGGCACGTGATGGGTACTCCAAGTTTCATGGCTCCCGAACAGGCTGCCGGCAACGCTCATTTAGCGGGCGCGGCAGCCGATGTCTATTCGATCGGAGCGACGCTCTACTGTTTGTTGACGGGTCGCCCGCCGATTCAAGCGGCGTCGACGTTGGAAACGGTTCGCCAGGTCATCGAGGCCGAGCCGGCTCCTCCGCGGCGTCTGAACCCAGCGATTCCACGCGACCTGGAGACAATCTGCCTCAAATGCCTGCGAAAGTCGCCCGCTCAAAGGTACTCTTCCGCTGCCGCCTTGGCCGAAGACCTGCAGCGTTGGCTCGATAATAAACCGATCCTCGCCCGGCGGGCAACTGTCGTCGAGAAGGCGTGGCTGTGGTGCAAACGGAAACCCGCTGTCGCCGGCTCAATTGCCACCGTCTTGCTCGCAATCGCTATTGCTTCAAGCGTGGTAATTCAACAGCGAAGTGCGAACCAGGCGAGTATCGCGGCCGCCGCCTTGGAGAATAACAAGGAACGAGCGGACACACTTACCAAGAGCGTTCTCGCGGCCCCGGCGGCTGGCATCCCCTTCGCCATACAGCTGCTGCGGCCCCTCCAAGAGCACGCAAAACCACTCCTGCAAGCGCAGTTCGAGAATCCCGCTGGCAAAGAAAACCGACGCCTCCACGCGGCATTCGCACTAGCCGAATTTGGCGACGTCAAGGATGAATACTTAGTCGAGGCAATCGAAAGAGTAAACGCAGCCGAGTGTCCGAATATGGTCTGGGCTCTGTCGCAAAAACAAGATTCGTTGGACCTAATCAAGCGTCGAGCAGCGATAATAAAATCTAACGAGTCACCCAACTGGAATCACTTGGCGAGACTCGCCGTCGTGGCAATCTATCTCGACGACCCAACATTGGCAGCGGAAATGTGCCAACAGCGGCCCAATCCCATTCAGCGAACTATTTTCATTGACACGTTGCCCACGTGGCATGGCGACTTCGCGGTTATCGCGAAGTTGCTGAGAGAAACCGACAACAGTCTCTTGCGTTATTCTATCCTGCTCGGCGTGGCTCAAACCGACGAATCTTCGCGAACAAGTTTTGACGCACAAGATTGGCGTCAACTGCTCACCGACCTTCATCAGAATTCCGCGAGTGCGGCGGTCCACAGCGCCGCGGACTTCGCGAAGAGGAAACTCGAATTCGGTCCAAGTACTGAAACTGATAACTCGGCACGAAATCAATGGATGACCAATGCTTTGGGCATGACGATGTTACGAATCCCCTCCGGAACATTTGATAGGGACAGAGTTTCGGAGGGTAAGACCAGCAAACAAATGGTTACCATTACAAAACCTTTCTGGCTCGCTGACCGAGAAACGACACTCGAACACTACAGGGAGTTCCTGAACGATTCCAATTACCCAATTGAAAAAAAACCGACGCCAACCGAGGCAAAGCCTGATGGATTCAAGCACGAACTGAAAGACTGGCCTGTCGATACCGTCAGTTGGGAAGATGCGATCCTGTTCTGCAACTGGTTAAGTCACAAAGAGGGATTGAACGAATGTTATAAACTCGAGACCGATCGCTGGAAATGGGAAATAGAAACGACCGGCTATCGACTTCCAACCGAAGGCGAATGGGAACTTGCGTGCCGCGCGAAATCTACGACGGCGTTCATGTGCGGCGAGGACGAAACATTCATCGGCCTCTACGGAACGTGTCGAGCCCAAGAGACGGCACAATCAGCAACCCTGATGCCCAATTCCTTCGGATTATTCGACATGCCAGGAAACGTCTATGAGTGGTGTTTCGACGCTTGGGGGCGTGACCACACTGGTCCCGACCATGTCGCCGACCCTCTTGCCGCTGCTAACGAAGAAACGCCCCTGAGCTCGATTGGTCGAGCCACTCGGGGCGGTTCTTATGACAGTTCGCGGTTTTCACTCCGTTCGAGCAGTCGCTACTTCGGTCCCCAAACAGGTGCTAATTCGAGATTCGGGTTCCGATTAGCAAAGTCGGCAAACTAGCTTTAGATTATTCTGCGTTCCTCTACTTCAACTTCCATGATGCCCTTGTTATTATTCCATTGATATGCATCGTGCATTCCGAAAAACAGTAGTCGTCCCTCAACACCGACATCCCCAATCGCGATGGTGCCCCCAAGTCCTACCGGAATCGCCTCATTAGGAAAGATTGGTCCTGATTCATTTCCGGCAATCACCATCAAACAATTCAACCTCGCGGGCGTGTCAGCAACTAGTGAGGCACGGTAGTCCGATTGATAGCGTAGATCGCCCAACGACTTTGTTCCCTCGGCATCCGTCCTGCCATGGGCGTCTGTCTTTTCAATCGCTTGGCCTCCGTGCTGCCATTCGCCTTCGCTAGTTACGGAGACGCTGACATGAGTTGTTTCTGGAAGAAGCCCAACCCACACTGGTCGGGATGCTTCTCCCTCTTTGTGCGGCTCAGGTCCCTCGAAGTCTAACGGTGCCCAGGCAAACCACAAGCAACACTCTGCTCGTACTGTTAGCGTCGTCTTGTTTACGACCTGAAACTGTTCCTTCTCCGGTTTCTCAT
>JBLHLE010000331.1:0-7265 GCA_047620805.1 Pirellulaceae bacterium | reverse complement strand
GCGTCTGGAAAGTCCAGGCGACATCGGCCGGGATCTTGGCGAGAAAACTTGTGTCCGGATTGCCATCTGGATCGAGCGGCTGTTTATCGCCAGCAAACTTCCTCACCGGGAACTCGCCCAAAATGCGGATCCGTTCTTCGGCGTTGCTGCCCAAGGCGAAATGACGCCGCTGCCGAAAGACCACGTCACTGACCGGCTCCAGAAGCAGAATGCGAATGCCCCAGATATCGGAGTTCTTGTAGAGGCCGGCATCACTACCTTGTTCGCCCCAGTTTCCTGGTTTTCCGAATCGGGCCACCGCCAATTCGCGCCACATCGATTTGCGGTCGTCCGGGGTCTGCGAAATTGCGGTGACCGAACCCTTGGGCACAACACCACCGGGATAGCTTTCTCGCTTGTATAAACTCGACGTGCCGACCAGACCGAACGGTGTTCCCGCCGGTAAGTGGGGCGACTTCTTGCCGTCGTTGTGATGGTCGAGCTGCGGCGGCGCATCGATGCCGTGAATTTTCTTATAGGGGACCAGTGCCCGCGGCCACAGCTCCTGGTATTTCGGATCGTTTTTGATCATCCGCATGCTTGACGGATGGTTGATCGTCGTGCCAGACTTCAACAGAAATATTCCGGCGTCGTACACCTCCGTCGATTTGTCCTGGGCGTCGCGGGGCAACGACCAGACGGTGAGCATGTGGTTCTCCGGCGCTGCAGACGGATGCGTTACGTTTCCCAGGTACCAGCGGTTATTGACGTCGCTTACGGGATGGTTCGGCCGCACATCCGCGAAATTGGCGAACATGGTCAGGTCGGTAATATTGTAGGGTGCGAACTGCTTCGCGGCGGAGCCGAAACTTGGCTCGCCCTCGGGTGCTCGAATGGGAAACTTCCAGTAGGTCCCAAAACCGTCTGTCGATCCCGTCTGGTAGTACGTTTCGACGACGATGCTCTCATCGGAAAGCTGGGCCTGGAAATGTACCGCCTGGCCGGGAGGAGATCCGAGCGCACTGGTCAGCGGTCCCCAGTTAGTTCCGTCGGGATGAATCGACCAGATGCCCCATCGCTCATCGCTGCGGAGGCCCTGAGTCTCCAGGGAACTGAACATCACTCGACCATCCTGCAGCATGACCGGATGCAGCGCGGTTCCCAGATTCAGCGGACCAATCATTTCAACATTACTGCCGTCCTCGTCCATCGCGAACAATTGCAAGCCGGGCTGAGTCTGTTCTCGAACGCCGCGATAGCCGCTGCGATCGCTGACAAAGACGACGCGGCCACCCGGAACGGGGCAAGGAGCGAGACTGTGCACGCCCCGCGGATGGGACTCTGTCTCCCCGTAGATCGCACCGGTGTTGGGAGTCCGCACCTGTGACGTCAATTGAACTAACTTGCGACTGGGAACGTGAATCTTGTAGATGTCCGAACCCTTGCGGCTTTGCAGATTGGTCATCGAAGCCGATGCGCCAGTGGCCATATGATGGAATTTCGCAAAGTAAACCCACTCGCCATCGAACGACACCACCGGATCCGTAATCGATTCATGTGGCTCCACCGGCACCAGCAGTTCGTCCTTTCCATTCGGATGCAGCAGTCGCAATTCCGCGCCGGGTGCATTCGTCTGATGCAAGCCGGCCTGATTGAGATGATTGATGTTGTAGTATTCTTTCGGGTAGGGCCGAGGAACCCGAACGTAGACAACGGGGAAGTCGTAAGTAACTGTTTTGTCCGTCGAAACGTGTGGCGGAAAATCCAGTTTCGGATCGAACGGTCGCTTCGGCGTGGCGACAGGCCGCGCTGGCTCGACCGCTTCGACTGGCGATCCAAGCAACAAAGGAACGGCGATTGCCAAAGCAATGGTCGCCACAGCCGACTTTGCTGCAAGCGTCAAAACAAAGTGCGCTATTACCTTGAGATTTTCTAAGACCATGGCTGTCATCACTCCAATGAGGCAAAAAGAATACCAAACGCGAATCGGTGGTCGACAACAAGAACGAAACCAATAAATCGATTTTGGAATCTATTCGGTTGCTCGTCTGTGCAAGGTTTCAAAAGCCAAGCCACGAGATCGCTCGTACCAATATATCGAAATTCGTTGATGTGAAGTAGGAAAAGAACTACAATTCCGACAATCGTCGGCCACTCACAACTAAGGAATGAACACCATGATTACATACGACCGATCGATTGTCAGATTTTGGAAAGCTGAGTCAGGCTTACTTGCTCTAGCCGTTGGAATTCTGATTTGCGGAGTCGCAACATCCACAGCGGTCGCGGCCGAACCTCAGCAGCAGGCTCTCGCGATCGCCGAAACGCGTCTAGTTGATCCGATCGTCAAAGGCCAGCGCGTCTTTACGTGCGGACATAGCTTTCACGTGTGGGTTCCAGGTATCGTTAGCGATCTGTGCAAGTCGGCCCAGATTCCCGAACATCAGCAACTCGGTATTTCCTCAATCGGCGGATCACGCGTGATTCAACATTGGGACATAGCAGCGGAAAAAAATAAGGCGAAACTTGCCCTGCAAACTGGCAGCGTGGATGTGCTGACCCTGTCGCCGATTTTCCTACCCGATGCGGGCATCGAGAATTTTTCTAAACTGGCCCTCAAGCATAACAAGGATATCCGCATAATCGTCCAGCCTATATGGCTGCGGTGGGATATTTACGAACCGACGACTAAACGGCCCGCGAGGGTCGATCACAACGCGATCAGCGGCGAAGAACTGCGAAAACGACACAAAGAGCATTTCGAAAAAATGGACGAGCATATTCGGAATCTCAATAAAGAATTTGGCAAGACGGTTATGTACATTGCCCCGGCTCCTCAGGCTCTCATCGCTCTTCGCGAGAAAATCATTGCCGCTGAGGCACCCGGTTTGAAAGTTCAGGAAGACCTTTTCACCGATGCGCTCGGTCACGGAAAACCACCGCTTCAGGCTCTGGTGGCGTACTGCAACTATGCCGTCATCTATCGCCGCAGCCCCGTGGGCCTGCCAGTCCCAGCGATCCTGAAACGCGCTAACCTTGGTGATCAGGAAGAAAGCCTCAATCGCCTGCTGCAAGAACTTGCGTGGGAAGCAGTCCTCGACCATCCACTGAGCGGTCTGAAGCGTTGATACAAAATGTTGAAAGAAAGCGTTGAAAGAAAGCGTTGAAAGAACGGGGACACTCAACTTTCGTTTTGGCGAAGAACGTCGAAGTTTGGCGGACGTGTATTCTAATTCATTTTCGCAACGCGGCGGTCAGTTTTAGGGAACGCAGCGTTTTGAGAGCTTTGCTCGCGCACGTTCTAAAGCTGCAAAGCTGCGGCAGCCGATAAATCGCCGCCCTCACGCAATCTGAGCGCGGAGGTAACTCGGCAAAAATGACCCAGATGGAGTGAACGACAGGGCCCAAACGACAGAGACACTTTATAACTCTTTGATGGCGATGTTGCGGAACATCACGGGCTCGTTGTGGCCAGCGAAGCCGAAGTGACCGGACTTGAGTTCTTTGCCTGGATGGGGGCTATCGGCCATGTAACTCGTGACTTGCGAAAGATCCGTATCGAGAATTACCGTGCCATTCAGCTCGACCTTGAGAGTACTCCCCTTCACTGTTACCTCTTGGTAATTCCATTCTCCCGTTGGTCGCAGATAACCGCGATGAGCGGGTACCATCCCGTATGCTGAGCCGTGGTACTGTCTCTTGTCTAGCTTTGTGTAGCGGTCGGAATCATCGTCTAATACTTGCAACTCACACAGGCCATCGTAGGCCGGTCGGCCAGTGCCAGGATATCGAATCGCCAGTCCATTGTTGCCGCCTGCGGGTAACTTAAACTCCACTCGCACGACAAAGTCTTTGTATTGCTTCGCAGTAAATAGAACGCCACCCTTCCCTGGCTGGCAAAGGATGCTCCCGTCGCGAACTTCGTAGTTGTCGACCGCACCGGCCCAGCCAGCGAAATCTTTGCCGTTGAAGATCGAAGTAAAACCCGCCTTTTTGTCGTCGCCGCGCAAGCGTTCATTGGCTTGCTCCGCTGCCACTTCGCGAACGAAGATGTTTCGCCAGCGAATCTCTCCGCCATGAGTCTGTAGGTGAATTGGCCCCTTCGCGGGCAGTGGAGTCGCGCGACTCTTGTCCCAATAATTTTCCATGATCAAGTTGTCAACGACTAGTTTGCCGTTCAACTCGACACTGGTCCGGCTGCCCAATTGTGTGATACGAAATCGATTCCACTCGCCAAACGGCTTGTCGGCCAGAGCGGAGGGATTCTTGCCGGGCGATTCGGGGCGATTGTTGAACAGACCACCGGACCCCTTGTCCGCTCCGCGTCCCCACTTGCCACCCTCTTTGGTGTAGTCCCAGATTTGAATTTGCGGTGTGCCACGAAGGTAAATGCCACTGTCCGCTTTCGCGACAGTCTTGTAATCAATCAGCAATTCGATATCGCCATACTCATTGCTGGTCGTCGCGTAAGGTCCGTTCCCGTCATTGATCAACTCGGCATTGTCGACCGACCAGTGCGCATTGAACTCCGGCTGTTGCTTGGCAATCGCCTCGTCTCGCTCCTCCGCCGAGCCCTTCGTGGTTTGGTGTGGGTTGTTACCCGACCAGCCAGCGAGGTTCTTGCCATTGAACAGAGGGCGAAATCCTTCCGGAACTTCTGGTTCAGCCGCCAGAATCGGCAGGACAAACGTCAGACTGAGAATTGCGGCGAGATAAAAGGATGTTCTCATGGAGGTGATTCCCGATCGAAGTTGTGGTAATCGTCGCTATCGTAAGGTGCTAATTCTTGGCGTCAACTTAAACGCCGACGCCAACGCCAACGCCGACGCCGACGCCGACGCCAACGCCAACTGCGCTTCGCGCAGCTAGAGTTCGGCAGTGTGTAAGAGGAGTCTCGCTTGTGACGCATTGGTAGTTTAATTGTATGTTTCGTTTAATTGCTTGGGACGATTTCAGTTCGTCTACAGCATTTCCTGAAGTTCTTCGATCGAAATAATTGGTATTTCGAGTTTCTCAGCTTTGGCGCTTTTCGAGCCGGAGTCATTCCCGGCGACGAGGTAGTCTGTCTTTTTCGAAACGCTCCCGGAGCAGGCGCCGCCGAGTTCTTCGACCCTTTGTTCCCAGTGACGTTTGCCGTCCTCGAAACCGCCGCTAAAGCAGAATCGTTTGCCGGTCAGTTTACCGACGTTGGGCTTTTCCGGTTCGACGAATCGCAGGAGGTCGTCGATTTCTTCTTCGTGGTCGGTTAGGTAGTCGAATACTGTCTGGGCGGTCTTGGTGCCAACGTCATTGACAGCTTCGAGTTCCTCGACGGTCGCTGCGCGCATTTTATCGAACGTGCCGAAGTAGTCCGAGAGAACTTTTCCAGCCGACTTTCCGGCCGCGTCGATGCCAAACGTTGCGAAGAGTTGCCACAGCGGGATGTGCTTCTTCGATTGCTTGGCAGTTTCGATTCGCTGTTCCAGGACGTCGTCGCCGAGTTTTTCTGGTGCTGGAATCATATGGATACTGGCCACGGCCAAGAGCGATTGTCGGTTGGTCAACCCGCAGCTCATTGCCTTTTCGACGTCGAGTCTATAAAAGTCGGCAGGGGCGGAAACGAGTCCGCCTTCGACGAGCTGGGTGACGCGGCTTTCGCCTAATCCAAGTACACCGAAAGTCGCCAGGTAGTGACAAAGAGTGCTGATGTTCTGAGCGGGGCAAGCCGAATTCGTGCAGACAAGTTCCAGCATGTGCTCGGTCCCGCCTTGTTCGAGAATCGTTGCTTCCTCACAGGACGGGCAAGTCGCGGGGAATTCGGGGTCGCCTTGCCCGGCGACGACTCGGGTTACTTTGGGGATGATCTTTCCGGCTTTGCGGACCGCGATCGTCGAACCGATGGTTATTTGGTTTCGCGACATGAAGCCAGCGTTGTGAAGGGTTGCTCGCGAGACGTTGGTTCCCGCCAGACGGACTGCTTCAAAGATCGCGACGCCGACGACCTTCCCGGTCCGCCCAGTTTGCCACTCGATTTCTTTGATGACCGGAGTCGCTTCTTCTTCCCGAAATTTCCAAGCAATCTTTCCTTTCGGATTGCCTGTGTCGCGGTCGCCGTGCCGGCCGAGCTGTTCTTGGTCTTCCAAGTTGTTGACGCCGATAACAACACCGTCGACTTCAAAGTCGAGATTCGGCACGTTGGCTTCCATCTTGGCCAAATCGTCGAACTGAAAGTAGTCTGTTTTGACGTAGGGAATCCCAAGTTCTTTCTCGCACCACTTCGAGCGTTCTATCTCCGATTTGAACGGTGAGTGAGAGACTTGTTCGACCCCGTAGGCCACGAAACTGAGCCGCATTGTTCCGGTGTTCGCCGGGTTCTTGAATTGCCGAATTCCCCCGGCGGCGTGGTTGCGAGGGTTGGCACGAAGTTTTTCGCCAGCTTCTGCGAGCGCGCTTTGCACCTTTTCGAAATCGGAGAGTTTACAGATAAGTTCTCCTCGCACTGAACAGGAAATCTTGTTCTTGAGTTTGGTGGGAATGCCTTCGACGTATTTGACCTGTTCGGTTACGTCCTCTCCGTTGATACCATCTCGGGGTCGTAGACCAGCGCCGACGAGCTCGCCGTCCTTGTAGTATATTCCGAGCGCGACGCCGTCCAGCTTGTAGGCCTGGTAGAAATAGTCTTTGGGAAACGCCACATCCTCATCGTTGTATTTTTTGCCGGAGAGTGTAGTCATCGGGCCGTTTTGAACTTCGGCTGGCGCATTCTCGGTCGAATCGGTTGTCCATTTGAAGAGCATTGCCTCTTGTGTCGCCACGTCTTCATGGCTCGCCTTTTCGATCGACGTCATTGGCGGGTCGTGGACGATCTTGCGAACTACAGTTTCTAACGCCGAAGCCGTCGCTGAATCAAAGAGGTTTGAAGCGGGGCGAAGTTCTGCGAGCTCGCGACGAAACGCATCGTACTCGCCGTCGGTTACGATGATGTCTGTGTCGGGGTGTACGCATTCGAGTCCCTGTTCGTACCGCGTGTCGAGATGACTGATGATTCGTTCCAGGTCATCTGCACGTTGACCATTAATTGACTTGTTGCTTTTCTTCGCCAATGCTTCGTCCCTCGAATAACTGTTGGTGATGCGTGTTTGACTTCGCGAGAATGAGGCGAAGTAGCAAGCTGACTAGGCAAAGATGTCGAACTGCAGACCAACCATCTCGTTGCCCGCCTTGAATCGACACGATCGCCGCTCATCGTTTCGCCACCGCATCAGCCCTTGTTAATTTCGACGTTAATTTCGACGTCATTATCGACG
>JBLHLE010000330.1:0-7276 GCA_047620805.1 Pirellulaceae bacterium | reverse complement strand
GCTATCGTGATCTCGGCGATCAAGCTCTGCTTTGAATGCGGACACGAGATGATGGATGCTCAAGCCGACGACGAGTTTGTTGGAAATGTACGACTAGCAGCGGAAAGAGTCGCTGGAGTCGACGCGATTGAGAAGTTGTACGTTCGCAAGACGGGACTAGAACATCTCGTAGACATTCACGTTCAGGTCGATGGAACGCTGAGTGTCGCCGATGGACATCGCATTGGCCACCGCGTTAAGACTCAACTGCTCGATCAATTCCCTACTATTCGCGATGTCCTCGTCCATCTCGAGCCACACTCGAAAGATGATCTCCAGGACGAGTCTCAGATGTCCATCGCGTCGAAGTCGTCTAACAACTGATCGAGTTCGCGATCCAAATCGTCCGTGTCCTTTTCTGCTGCCCCTTGAGGATCCGCGTCAATTTCCGCGTCGGTGGAAGTTGCGCTGCTTGTCGCGTTGCTTGTTGCGCTGTCAGCTGCAACTGCGGGCCTGCCCACTGGCTCACTATTTCCAGTAGTCGACTCTGTTGCTCCGCTGGTAGTTGCTCCGCTAGTATCGACAGGATTCGAGGTCTTAGCTGCGGTTTGCGTTTGCGGCCTTGGGGGGGCGATTGGCAGTGACATGCCGACAATGTTGAAGACTTTGGTTTGCGATTCGTCGCGAATTCGAAGTACCTCGCTGCGTATCGCGTCTGCCGAGCTTTGCTCGCTCAGGTCAATTGCGTAAACCAGACGACGCCCTCCGTCACCGACGAGTTCGTCATTTTTGGTATAGGAAGTTCGGCCTTGAACCGCTGGCTGCCCGAGATCGATGAGCTGCCGAACGGCGGTGCCGGGCGGGTCCCAAGTACAGAGAATTAGATCCCCATTGAGTCCTTCCAGGCACAGCAAACCCGTGCTGCCATCTTCAAGCGTATTGAGATGCGGAATTACCGTGACTTCGACGTTGTCATCCATCAGCAACACTGCCACAAGTTCCTCTTCAAGATTTCGTCGATTCGCATCAGAAAACTGCGACTGCGAGACGACGACTGGAACTCGTTTGGCCATAATTCAATTTGGGGCAAGCGTGACGGGCACGAAATGCTCGGCCCCTTGAGTAATGTGTCGTTGAGTAATGTGTCGTTGAGTAATGTGTCGTTGAGTAATGTGTCGTTGAGTAATGTGTCGTATGCCCGTCAGTAGCGACCGCAAAGTCTAATGTTCGCCGATTGGGTCTTGCTGTTCAGTGATGTTTGGGCATTTCTCAGCTAATTCGGCGTTCAACGCGGTGAAGCCTTCCCATTCTTCGGGAACATTTTCGTCCAGGAAGATGGCATCAACAGGACATTCGGGAACACATGCTTCACAGTCAATGCACTCGTCGGGATGGATGTACAGCGTTTGTTTGCCTTCGTAGAAGCATTCGACGGGGCAAACCGTTACGCAGTCAGTGTATTTGCAATTGAAGCAGGGGTAACAAACAACGTGAGTCATGAGGGAGTCTCCGACTTTTATCCTGTAGGACTTTCTGTGAAACGATCCAATTTAACCGCCTGTGCACCGCGGTCAATGGCCCGTTGAAAGTGCATGTTTTGGCGATGAACGATTGAGCGGCAGTCGCCATGAACTCCGACTTAAAGCGGCTGAACCAGCGCAAACTCGACCCACTAACTCGGTTGACCCACAGGACATTCTGTCCATCACGAATTGTCGCGAACCGGACAATTTGTCGTTTCCGAGTCGAGTGAAGGAGACGCTAGATGTTTTTAAATGACTGTTGATAAACATCTTATGTCGATTCGTTCAGTGAAAAAATGGCATTGGCACGTCGAGTGCTTTATAGGTGTCAGCTCACGACGAGCTACAGCGAAACACTTCACGAACCACTTTCATATCAACAGGAGAGCTTCCCATGTTCACACGACTTCGCCCCGCATCGAATGTTCAACGTCAATTCAATCGGCTGCACGATCAAATGGATCGCGTTTTTGGGCAGGTTCGCCAGTCAGCGTATCCTCCGCTGAATGTTTGGGCTGACTCGGATGGATTCTATGTCGAAGCGGAATTGCCAGGCGTCGACGCCGACAGTTTGAATGTGACCGTGAGTGACGGAAAGAATCTGACGATTAGCGGCACGCGGTCGAAGCCCGAATACGGCAAAGAGAGTTATCACCGTCGCGAACGCGGCTTTGGCGAGTTCACTCGAACTGTAACGCTGCCGGAGCACGTGGATAACGAGGCGGTCGAAGCGACCTACGTCAACGGCGTGTTGACGATCTTTCTCGCCAAACGGGAGGAGAATCGACCTCGCGACGTAAGGGTCAACGTGAATTAAGTTCGACTCTGGAAAACAACAAACAACAAACAACAATAGAGATAAACGGAGATCATCATGAGCGCCACTAATTGCAACACAAATCAGTGCGAAGCCCCGAAAACTAGCGCACTTGCTTTCACACCACGAATCGACGTTATTGAGAACGAAGATTCCTTTTGGCTCTACGCCGACGTTCCAGGCGTCGAGCCCGCTGACCTCGAAGTGAAATTCGAGGACGGCGAGTTAACAATTCATGGGAAGCTGGACTCTAAGTGCGGCGATGTCGACTATTTGGCACGCGAGTATCGCGTGGGGGATTTTGTTCGCAAAGTGACACTGGGCGAGCTAGTGGACGTCGACAAGATTGATGCACATTTGGAGAACGGCGTTCTTCGCGTTGAGTTGCCAAAATCTGAAGCGAAGAAACCGCGTCGGATTCACGTCAATTCGTAAATGGGTCGGCACAAAACTCAGCGGCTGGAGTCAGAGACCAGTCGCTGAGGGAAGAGGCAATAAGACAGGCTGCGGAGGACGGAGAAGAGGCGGACGGAGAAGAGGCGGACGGAGAAGAGGCGGACGGAGAAGAGGTTTGCAGAGGAGGCTTGTAGAGACTTTCAGTCGGAATTCTCCAGGAATTTCGGACACGGGAATGTGGTTGGTCTGGCTCTTGGGATCGAATGCAAGCCATTCGGTTCCAAGAGCCACTTTTTATTGGTAGCTACGCCGTTCTTTTCGCGAACGGGTATAGATTTCATGCGAGTTTTGCTGAACACTAGAGCTGAACTCAAAAAAAACTTATGCGGCGGAAATGGATTGCTGCCGTTAACAGCTCGGAGGGCGTCCTGGGGATTCGTTTGAAATTCGGTTGATTAGTTCGTGATTGACGAATTTGAAACTGAGCGATTGAAATTCAGGACTCCTACGCTAGAGGAATAGCATGTCGGATTATCGCGGTTGGAAAGTTTTGCTTGTCGACGACGACGAAGCGAGTCGCGACGCGATGAGTGAATGGCTCGAGCGACGTGGAATGCACTCGATTGCCGTTGGCAGTGGTGAGGAAGCGATCGAGCATATGCACGACGGCGTGGCCGTTATCGTGACGGATCTGCGAATGCCGAAAACGAGTGGCATGGATTTGTTGCGGATTGCCAAAGAGAAGGTTCCGCACGCAGCGGTCATCTTGATCTCCGGTCACGGGACCATCGACACGGCGGTCACAGCGCTAAAAGAGGGCGCCTTTGACTTCCTGACGAAGCCGATCAAATTAGATGAACTGACGCACCGCATCCAACGCGCGTTTGAGAATCGCTTGATGACGGCGGAGATTGCCGAGCTACACGCGAAGTTAAAGGAGCTTCAAGGGCTGCATAATATCGTTGGCAATAGCGAGCCGATGCGGGAACTTTTTGAGAAGATTCGCTTGGTCGGTAAAACCAAGTCGACGGTCCTCATTATCGGCGAGCCCGGGACGGGTAAGGAGCTAGTCGCCCGCGCGATTCATCAATCGTCCCCACGCAACGAGAAGCCATTTGTCCCAATTAACTGCGCGGCGATTCCAGAAACGCTGGTGGAAGGCGAGTTATTTGGTCACGAGAGCGGAGCGTTTACGGGAGCCGAGAAACGGGAAGGTCTGTTTCGAGCGGCCGACAGCGGAACTCTATTCCTCGATGAAATCGGTGAGCTACCTCTTGGTTCGCAAAGTAAATTGTTGCGGGCGATCGAGTCGCGAAAAATCATGCCACTGGGGACGAGCAAAGAAATCGATGTCGATGTTCGACTCGTGGCTGCTACCAATAGCGATCTGGAACAGGACGTCGAGGATAAGAAATTCCGTAGCGATTTGTATTACCGTCTAAAAGTGATCGAGTTGCGGCTACCTCCGTTGAGAGAACGCCCTGAAGATATTCCCCTGCTGATTCGCTATTTTATCGATCAAATTGGGAAAGAAAACGATAGGCCGGCTCGCGAGATTTCGCCGGCAGCCGTCCAAGCGTTAACTGTCTACGATTGGCCGGGCAACGTCCGAGAGCTGCGCAATGCTTTGGAAAGTGTACTCGTTTTGACCGTCAATGAGTGCATCGATGTTGGCGATCTGCCACCTCATCTAAAAGAGAAGTCGGCTGTTGCCGAGATTATTCAAGTCGGAATGACGATGGAAGAAATCGAGAAAGAGGCAATCCGTCGAACGCTACAACAAACGGAAGGGCACCGCGCGAAATCTGCCGAAATACTTGGCATCAGCGTTCGCAACCTGCAACGCAAGATCAAGAAGTTTGAGCTAGAATCGTAGCGCGCGGCCGGCTGTTCTGGTTCTTCCGCGTCTCTTATTCTCCCACTTCAGCACTCATCTCTCATTATTCTTCATTCCTCTGCCTCTCATTCCTCTGCCTCTCGCGCCGAGTGCTCGCTTTCAACTCGATCGGCAAGTGAAGAGTTATGCTTTTTGCAGTGAAGTGAAGAGAGGCCGAAGCAGCCGTCTATTTTTCTAGGGTCACCGAAATTCCACTGAGCGTCGGGGGCAACTTCGAACCGTCTGACGATTTCAGAGTGATTTCAATAGTCTCGCTAGATTCGAGATGATGTTCCAGCACCAGAGTTTTGGCCGCTCCCACGCGTTGGTTGATATCCAGGCTCTCGGCAACAATTTCGCCGTTGACATAGATGTCGAAGACTCGCTGCTTCGCTTGGGTCGCGGACGAGTCGGCGAACACCAACTGAAGCTTGCCCGGAGATTTGCTGATGGCAAGTGGGTTGGTAAGTTGGATTTTCGCTTCGCCTTCGAGAGACGATGCTCCGACCCAAGGAAGTTCTGCGCTGTTGATGGTGGAGAGGTGTCGTCGATTGTAGGTGACTTCTCCTTCGATTTTGATCTTGCGTTCGGGGGAAAGACCGCCGACGCTCGGATAGTCCGTCCACAAAATGCCCGCGCTATCTCGGCGATCTCCGGGGGCTCCAAAATTGACGCCCCATTGGGTCTTGTTATCGGTCGCGCCGAACGTCCAGAGTTCGGCGTTAGGCATGTGGATCAGGGCTAGTGACGTTTGATTCTGGTAGGCACAACTGCACGTTCGCGTGTAGTCGGGCGCATTGAGCAATCCGTTGGCCACGATCAGATTGGATGTGCAACTGGAACGGAAGCCGCCGAGGTTTGCGGTGCCACCGTCGTTGGCGAGGTCGCAAATCCCCGCGGCGCCCGAGCGAAATGTCAGCAAATTTTGTCCGCCGATCGCGGTGTTGCAACCGTACTGTCGGTTATACGTCCAGCCAGTTTTCTTTCCAGTCTTGAGGTCCACGGCGTAGCCGCCCGTTCCATTGGTCAGGATGGTGTCTTGCCAGACGAGGCAAGGACCGCTGTAGCTGATTTCGGAGTCGTGCCAAAGCCGTTCTCCCGTCGAACCACGATAGGCGCTCATTCCCTTGCCGATCTCATCCAACGCTCGGTCGCGCGAACGACTTCCCGCCTGCAGCAAGATGTCATGTTCGGCCGAGTAGTTAAGGAACGTGCCAAAAATGTGTTCATCCGATTCCCACTCCACTTCGCCGCTGCGCAAGTTGATTGCGTATAGCGTGGGGGAGAATTGTGCGAGGGCGACTCCGCGACGCTCGAGTGCGATGCGTTTGGCGGCGGTGAGTGAATCGATACAGAACAGTCGTTGGTCGTGTGCGCTGATGTTATTGTGACGGAAATTTAATTTGGCGTCCCGCGTCCATAGTTCTTCACCCGTCTTGCGATCGAAGACTACCAGGCGTCGGCTGCCAGACGCGTAGCGAACTTGAGCCATCGCGGTCGAGATTGTCGCCCGTGGCGCTGGGGCCGCCGCGTCAGAGCCAGGCTTTTTGGTCGTCGCGGTGGCGACCAAGTACGGGTCGAGCGAAAAGTCGCTGCTGTTCAAAGCGTGGTTGTGACCTTCAATTGCGAGGTAATTCACACCGCTGCGAAGCTTTGACTTATCGATCGTGAATGACTCGAGCTTCTTTGCATCGTGGGACTTGATGCCCGACGCATTTTTGCCACTTCCCTTTGCGATTCCCATCCGAACGACTTCTACTCCGTTCAGATATGCGATGAATGCGTCGTCGTATTTCAAACGCAGAATTAACTTGTCGATGCTCTTCGTGTCGGCGATATCGAATGCATGTCGAACGTATACGCGTTGATACTTGCCCTTCATTGCCAGTTGCGTTTTGTCGTCTTCGTCGCCGTAGCCAAAGCCTGCAACGCCCGTTTTCCAGCCGGCGTCGGCTTCGCGTGATTCTTGCCAGCCGCTGGCGGGGTCGCTACCGGCGAGATATTGCCATTGCGAGTTGAGTTCGATGATCGCGGTTCCGTCGGCTGTGTCCCGCTTCTTACTGTAAACTTGAACCGGTGAAGAAGTCGCGATCAGGTAGTCATCCGTAGCGGCCAAGTATCCCCAATAGGGAGTTTCTGATTCGCCGGACAACTCAAAGCGACGGACTTCATCTCCTGTTGCCGGATCGAGTTGCAGCAAGGCTTGGCCGTAGACCACGTAAACCGCATCGGGCATCGAGACGTAGTTCGATCCAATCTCATTGGCACCCGGGAAGTGAGACGTGTTGTTGTAATACTGCCCGACGCCTGGCAGTTCCTTTTCCCACAACAATCGGCCGGTATAAATATCAACGGCTCGCAATTTGTCAGGGCCCTCGATTAACAGCCGACCGCCAGCCACTTGAGGCGATGGCCCGTGGCCGTGACGCGGAAGGATTCCATCGTGCGACGTGCCTCCGAACCACAGCAGCCCGAGGGGAGCTTTCACGGCGTAATCGCCAGAGATACCAGTTTGAGAAGCGTTTCCGTATTGGTGACTCCAGTCGTCGGTCGCGGGTAGCTCGGCGTATCGCACCAGGTGCATCGACTCGCCTGTTTGTGTGTGGCGAAATTGGGTTGGATCCAACTTGAGGAACGAACCATCGATATCGAGATAGGCTTGACCGTCGTAGGGACGCATGAGGT
>JBLHLE010000329.1:0-7278 GCA_047620805.1 Pirellulaceae bacterium | reverse complement strand
GTTTCCTCGACGTCCCGGTCCTAGTTTCGATTCCACGCCGCAGTGATCGTTCGTTCCTCTACAACTAAAAAGGAGTATCCCAATGAACCAAGAACAAGCTGGAAGCACGGCAGTTGCAGAAGAACAGACGGTTGCCCGAACAACGACAACTCAAAAACCCAACCGCGAAATCGACGAACAAAGTTTAACACTCGCTCGCAGCCTGCTGTCCAACCGAACACTTCATGGGAACCCAGCAGTTGGTTTCACTAGTTGTAGCCCAGGCGAAGGCGTCAGCACAATTGCCGCCAACGTTGCGTCCGCAGCCGCGACAATTTGCGACGAACCCGTTTTGCTAATCGACGCCAATCCCAAACAGCCCGCGATCGCCAAGCGATTCCGTTGCCAACAGGGCCCCGGTTGGTTCGATATCCTCGACGGCACGGACAACCCCAAAGATTGCATTCAGCAAACCGAAATCACGAACCTCTTCGTCCTTCCTGCGGGCAAGAGCCGCGGACGAGCGACAAAATCATTCAACGTCGAAGTCGTTGCTCAACTGATCGCACAAGTGAAGAGTCGCTTCGGCCTAGTCATCCTCGACTTACCTACGGCGACCGACAAAAGTGAAACCTACTCGCTGGCGGGCGAACTCGACGGAGTCATCCTGGTAATCGAAGCAGAACGAGTCCGCAACAAAGTAGCCCAACGAATCAAGGACTTACTAGAGCGAGCTGGCGGCAATGTTGTCGGTGCCGTGCTCAACAAACGACAAGAGTACATTCCGAACTGGCTGTACAATCGGCTGTAAACAATCCGTTGCGAATGGATTAGCCGGATCACCGATACGGTGCTGGAAACCGCCCACTTTTCTAAAACTCCAAACTCGTCTCACCCCGGAATATACGAATGGTCATACGAAAACTGATTAACCGATTAGCTGGCAGCGCAAAGAAACTCCCCGACCAGGAAGCGTTTCAACGAACGCTGCACAAAGAACGCGTGCGCGCCGAACGCACAAACTCGGGCTTCAGCCTGATCGTGTTTCACATTCCCGCGACGCAAGAGTTAGTGGATCTGCTGCGCGAGCGCGTGCGACTGACCGACGAAGTCGGCATGCTGGAAGACCGCATCGCCGTCATCCTGCCGGATACCGAGGTGGAGGGTGCAGAGACACTGGCCGAAGAGGTTACCAGACAAACACACGCTCCAATCACCGCACCTGCTTTCGCGATCTACATCTATCCCGACGTTCCAACGGACGACGAACTCTCAAAATCCATTCAAGATCACGAAAACAAGAGAAGCGAAAACAAGAGAAGCGAAAACAAGAGAAGCGAAAACGCGACGAGCGAAAACGCGACGAGCGAAAACGCTCCGGTGGCTTCCTCCGCCATGAAAGCGCAGCCGCTTGACATGCTATTCATCCAACCTCTGCCATTGTGGAAACGGGCCCTGGATATTATCGGCGCAGCCTGCGGCCTGATCGCGACGTCGCCAATTCTGTTGATCGCAGCTATCGCCATCAAAGCTACGTCGCACGGCCCCATTTTGTTTAGTCAACAGCGACGAGGGATCGGCGGTCGAGCGTTTAAAATCTTTAAGTTTCGCACAATGGTCATCGACGCGGAGGCGCAAAAAGCAAAACTCCGCGCACAGAGCGAACAGGATGGTCCCGCGTTTAAGATGAAACACGACCCGCGAATCACCTCCCTCGGACACTTCCTTCGCAAATCATGTATCGACGAACTTCCTCAGTTGTGGAATGTTTTGATCGGCGACATGTCCCTGGTTGGTCCCCGTCCACTTCCGTGCGACGAAGCCGATCAGTGTCAATCGTGGGAACGACGTCGGATGCACGTCACGCCAGGACTAACGTGTATCTGGCAAGTCGACGGCGGCTCTCATGTCACATTTGCGGACTGGATGAGAATGGACATCCGTTACATTAACGGCCGCACGTTCGGCATGGACGTCTCGCTCTTATTCCGCACGTTCTGGGAAGTCTTGATGCACCGCGCTTCACAGTAAACATCCTGCTCCACAGTGAACACCGCGATTCACAGTGAACACCGCGATTCACAGTAACGACACGTCAACTAGAGCGTCACACATGTGAACGATTTGCTCAGCAGGTAAATGCCACTCCCAGAAGTTTGCGTCCCAGAGGTTTCCATGTCCGTCGCCGAAAGCCGTTCAGCCCAAACAGGAATTGCCGAATATCCCAAAGACGAGCGGCTGGAACAACGGCTGCGTTCAATGATGTGGAAGCAATGGCTACTCTGCAAAACCATTACGCCGCTACAAGCGATCTTCTCACCGCTTCGTAAAGAAGCCTTTGGCATCATTACGTATCACCGCACGGCTGCAACAGCGGCCAACGACACCGGCTTGCTCAACGTCGGACCCTCGACCTTTCGCCAGCAAATGAGCGGCTTACTCAAGTTGGGATACGAACCGTGGACGCTACGAAAAGTAGTCGAGCACCAAAACGCTGGCGCGGAAATCCCACGCAATGTGTTTGTTGTCGTGTTCGACGATGGATATGAGAACAACTATCTCTACGCCTTCCCAATCCTGCAAGAGCTGCAGATCCCAGCGACGATTTTCATGGCGACGGCGTACCTCGATAGCGACCAGCCCTTTCCATTCGACGACTGGACTGCCAAGAACTACGAGAGCGTTAGTCCAGAGAGCTGGCGACCACTCGCAACCAAACAATGCGAAGCGATGCTCGCCAGCGGGCTGGTCGACATCGGCTCACACACACATACGCACCGCGACTTCCGAATGGCCCCCAGTGAGTTCGCCGCGGACTTGAAAACGTCGCAAGAGACGCTTCGAGCTAAATTCGGGTTTTCGGACGCCACGTTTTCATTTCCTTATGGCTTCCTTAGCGATGACCTGATCGACCACGTGCGGCAGTCGACCATGCTCTGCTGTCTTTCGGCGGAATGCACACTCGTCACCCCGGCGGATGACTGTTACCACTGGGGTCGTTTCGGCGCCACTGAAATGGACTCCGCGAGAACTTTGGCTGCCAAGCTGGATGGCTGGTACAACTTCATACGCAGCGGCTGGCGGCGGTCACGAGGGCGTTAACCGTGGAATTCAATTCGCTCAATTTCATCGCTTTCTTGATACTCGTGTGGGGCCTATTTCACATCTCCCCATATCGTTTTCGCTGGGTGCTGATGTTGCTTGCGAGTTACGCGTTCTACATGTGTTGGAACGCGTTTTACATCGTCCTGATTGTCGCCTCGACGCTCATTGATTACTGCGTGGGGCACGCAATCGCCAAGACCGACGTTCCCTGGAAACGCAAAGCGCTGCTAGTCACAAGCTGGGTTGCCAATCTCGGTCTCTTATTTGTCTTCAAGTACTGGAACTTCTTCAACACATCGGCTGCAGACATCTGCACGGCGATCAACCTTCCATGGGCAGTGCCTAACCTAAACGTCTTACTGCCCGTTGGGATTTCGTTCTACACCTTCCAAACACTTAGCTATACGATCGACATCTACCGCGGGCAACTAAGACCGGAACCCAACCTGGGACGCTTCGCGTTGTACGTGTCGTTCTTTCCCCAACTTGTGGCTGGACCTATCGAACGAGCTGGTCGGCTACTGCCGCAGCTTCGCGATCCGCTGCCAACCGACGATGCGAGTAACGTAAAAGCAGTCGTCCAAATACTCTGGGGGCTATTCAAGAAAGTAGTAATTGCCGACAGATTGGCAATTTACGTGAGTGCCGTATACGGTCACACTGGGGAGCACAACGGCATAACATGCTGGCTTGCGACCTACGCGTTCGCCCTGCAAATCTACTGCGACTTCTCGGGCTATTCGGATATCGCGATTGGAACGGCTCGATTGTTCGGCATCGACTTAATGAAGAATTTCCGCTCCCCATACTTCGCTGCCAACCTTCAAGACTTCTGGCGGCGGTGGCACATTTCGCTTTCAACTTGGCTACGAGATTACCTCTACATTTCGCTCGGCGGCAGCCGCCGAGGCCAATTCCGAACTTCCGTCAACCTGTTAGTCACCATGTTGCTCGGCGGACTCTGGCATGGAGCTAGTTGGAACTTTGTCATTTGGGGAGCACTGCACGGCGTCGCGTTATGGCTGCTGCGATTCACGGCAGAGTACCGGAGCTACATTGCCAAGCAGCTCAAACTGCCGGCCTTGTTAACCACTTCAGTCAGCGTTTTGCTTACGTTCCACTTCGTCTGCCTGACTTGGGTTTTCTTCAGAGCGGAATCGTTGGCCGAGGCGACGTTGATTGTGACGAAAATGGCGACAAGTTTTGGAATGCCGTTCATCGACGGCCTCGCGCTGGCAAACGCAGCAATCGGCATCGCCGTCTTGCTAATTGTCGACCTGTATCAATGGGACAGTGAGGATGTAACGGGATGGATAAAGTCCTATCCTCGAGCAACTGCCTGGGTGACGAGTTACCTGCTGCTGATTGGGATCGTTTTGTTTGGTGCCGAAAACGGAACTCAGTTTATTTACTTCCAATTTTAGCTCGAGAGTAAATCCATGAAATGCGTTGCTTTGGTCGCCGCATTCGTACTGGGCCTGATCGTCATCGATCGCGGCATCGGTGCGATCATGCACGCCGGTTTCTCTCGCATTCGCACGGGAGAGCTTGGGGGTCAAGTAAACGACGCCATCGAACATCGCGATCGCTCCGTCATCGTATTCGGCAACTCGCTAACGAAATACTCCGTCTCGCCCACCGAAATCCAACGCTTGACTGGCGAGAGCTGCTTCAATGCCGGCTGCAATGGACAAGGCATCTACTACACCAAAAACCTGCAAGCGCTTCTACTGAAAAAAAACACGCAAGCGAAGACGTTTATTTGCGTTTTTGATTGGCATGATCTTTATCAGAACGACATCGAACGAGTGCGGCTGTTTGCCCCCTTCGTCGACGAATCGCCGCAAATCAAAGAGTTCTTGTGTTCGACGGGGACTTGGCAATCGCTGAAGTATCAATCACATGCCTATCGCTACAACTCCATCGGCGTATCGATTGTGAGGCATTTATTGCGTCCTGAGCAAAGAGGCGATGCCGGCTTCTTCGCGATTGACAGAGAATATAGCGAGAATCCGGAGGACACCGCCTCGATGAAACTCGACGCGATGAAACTCGACGCGATGAAACTTGACGCGACGAAACTTGACGCGACGATCGCAAACTCGAGCCAACAATTCGACACGCAACTGTTAAGTGAAAAGTTAAAGCTCTACAACGAGTTCATTCTCGCAGCCAAGCAGGCATCAATTGAAACAGTGTTTGTGATTCCTCCTACTTTCCGAGATGGCGGCTATCCAATGGGCGCCAGAGAGCAACTGGCGCTATTCCACGTCACTCGTTTAGCAGCTCAACACGACGTTCCGTTGGTTTGGCTCGACGAATCAACTGTGGTGCAATTCCAAGACGAGAAGTTTTTTGGAGACCAACGGCATCTGAATGCCCGCGGTGCGAAGCTACTGAGCAGAGAATTAGCCCGGCATCTGATCAAGTCGCGTTCGCCATCCGAAAACGCTGCACCGGTTGCGTTAATTGCACCGGCATTAACGCCAAATGCCCCGCAAAACTGACGTGTTGATAAAAGGCATCATTGGGCGCTTTCGTTGCGACGTTCTTAACCGCTATGCCCCTCGCGCGTGAGTCTCGCGATCCTCGTTTTTCAGGTCGCCCATTTCAGCGCAACTCGTTTGCGTGCTCTAGAGTTAAGCAGTATTAGCGCCACCGAATCCGTAGATTCTTGTCCCAGACTTCCACCCCGTTTGCGATATGCCAAATCAGCAAGTCAATTCCGTCGAGGAAAAACCGAGCCAGTCCGCGCCAAAAATGCGGCTGGCCAATGTCTATCGGCGGCTTGTTTCTGGCGAAACAACACGGAAAGGACTGATGTCAGTCGTTGGACAGAGCGCGTTGAGTCTGGCGAATTTAGTTACAGCGACCTACATCGGTCGAGTCGGCGGCAAAGAGCAACTCGGACTCTACGCCTTGGCGTTGACCATCGTCTATACCATGCGAGCAGTTCAAGGAGAATTGGTTGCAGCGCCGTACACGATCTACTGGCACCGCAAGAAAACGAGCGAGTTGGCGAGTTACCGAGGCAGCGCTGTAATACACCAATTGATTCTCTGCGGACTTACGTCCTTCGGACTAGCCATTTTCCTGCTCAGTCTGTCACTCGGCTTGGGGCCGGCGGAATTGATGCCCACCGTCGCGGTACTGGTGGTGGCGTCACCGTTTATACTGAGCCGGTGTTTTGCTCGACACGTCATGTTTGCCCACATGCATTTTGGCATGGCGATGATAATTGACTTGGTGACAGCCGTAACTCAAATCGCGGCGTTGCTAGTGGTCGGCTACTTAGGCGCGCTGACTGCGCCAGTCGCGTTCGGCATCTTGGGGATCGTTTGCGGGACTGCGACTTTGGCGTGGTACTTCACGACTCCGCATCCGATTCATTATCAGATCGACCAGGCCGGCAAGGACTGGAGCGAAAACTGGAAGTTCGCGCGCTGGGCATTGGCTTCGAGTTTGGTCGGATGCAGTACACCGTACATTATGCCCTGGCTTCTCAACGCAACCCACGGGGTAGCCCAAACTGGCTTCTACGCTGCAGGTGCGACGTTGATTGGACTTTCACATATCTACGTCCTTGGCATCGCGAATATTATTACACCGCGAGCGACACAGACTTTCGTAAACCACGGTCCCCAGCAACTGCGCCGCTTCTTAATTCAAGTGTGTCCCGTGCTGGTTCTACCGATGATTGCGTTTGCTACGATGTTGTTCCTAACGGGCGACCTCGTACCGACTCTGTGTTTCGGCACGGAGTACAGCAACCTTGGCGTCATATGCACAATCCTAGGAACGGCGGCCGCAATTAATTCAGTAAGTATCATTGCCGGCAACGGGTTCTGGGCAATCGACCGCCCCAAAGACAATCTTTGGGCCGATGCAACGGTCTTGGCAACGACGTTTGTTGCAGCAGTCTTGTTAGTCTTCCCCTATGGACCGTTGGGCGCCGCGATTGCAACTCTGATCGGAGTAACTTGCGGGACCCTCGTTCGCGGCAGCATGCTCTTCGTAACCTTGCAAAATATCGCGCGTACCGAACCGTCGAAGTCAAAGTCTTGGATGGAACCAGAAACAAAGACAGAAATAGAATTAGAGACAGAAATAGAATTAGAGACAGAAATAGAATTAGAGACAGAAATAGAATTAGAGACAGAAATAGAATTAGAGACAGAAATAGAATTAGAGACA
>JBLHLE010000328.1:0-7280 GCA_047620805.1 Pirellulaceae bacterium | reverse complement strand
GAATCGAACGCGAACACTTGGTGCCGCACGGTAAACGATTCCTCGTGCACTCTGGCGACATCGTAAAAGCCGGCCAAGCATTGGTCGACGGGCCGCTCGTGCCGCACGATATCCTTCGCGTTTCTGGTGAAGAAGCCGTTCAGCAATACCTGGTCCACGAGATCCAGCAGGTTTATCGAAGCCAGCGAGTGGATATCAACGACAAGCATATCGAAATCATCATTGCCCGCATGTTGCGGAAAGTGAAGATTGAGCACGCGGGAGACACGAATCTGTTGCCTGGTTTGGTGATGGACAAGTTCGACTTCCGTCAGAAGAACCAAGAGCTCTCGAAGTGTGTGAAAATCAGCAAGCCCGGAAACACAAGTTTCCAGGAAGGCGAGATTGTTCTTCGAGATCACTTTGAACGAATCAATGCCGAGATAGAAGTCGCCGGCGGTGATCCCGCTAAATCGAGTCGTCCGAAACGATCCGAGGCGAGTACCCAGCTTTTGGGTATTACCAAGGCGTCCGTTCAGAGTTCGAGTTTTATTTCAGCTGCCAGCTTCCAAGAGACGACAAAAGTACTTACCGAAGCGGCGTTGTCCGGCAAGACCGACGATTTGGTTGGTCTGAAAGAGAACGTGATTCTGGGTCACTTGATCCCGGCCGGTACTGGATTCCGTACTTTCCAAGAGTCGGAAGTTCGCTATCGCCCCGAGGCTTTGCAAGCGATGCAGTCGGCGGCTGCTCCGGATATCAGAACGTCCTTCCCGTTGTTGCAAGACGACCGCGGAAACAGTTCCTCTGCACCGAGTTCGGGCGGCGGTTCCGGTTTGGGCGGCAGCGATATGGGGGCTCCTGATCCAGGTGTGAATGAGTTGTTGGGCGGCGGTGCGATTGAACCATCTTCACCACCACCTCCACCAGCAGCTCCCGAACAACCATCAGCTCCCGAACAACCATTAGAACTGCCAGCTAGTGACGGTATCGACCCGCTCGAGAGATTGCTCGGCGGTGGCGGTCCAGAGCCAAGTGGTGAGGAATAGGGTATTCCACAGAATCCGGGTCGAAATAGTTGGTTAAGGCTACTGGAGATTCGGATTCTGTAAGTTGGATGCACTTCATGGCACGATGCCTATAGAGCGGTAGGGTTTAGCGGGATGTTGGCTTTCAACAGAGGTTGACATCTCTCAGGAAACCTGTAGGCTGAGTAGCTTGCCGTCGATTTTTTGACGCTATTTGTACAATTGTGGAATTAGAATGCCAACGATCAATCAGTTAGTTCGCAAGAACCGTAAGCAAAAACGCAAGTTTTCCAAGTCGCCCGTTTTGGACCGATGTCCGCAGAAACAGGGTGTTTGCTTACAAGTACGCACGATGACGCCAAAGAAACCTAACTCGGCGTTGCGGAAGATCACTCGTGTGCGTCTCTCCAATGGCAAGGAAGTAACGGTATATATCCCGGGCGAAGGCCACAACCTCCAAGAACACTCGATCGTACTCGTTCGGGGCGGTCGTGTTCGCGACCTTCCGGGTGTGCGATACCAGGTGGTTCGGGGTGCCTTGGATACGCTCGGCGTTGTAGGTCGTAAACAATCGCGCAGTCGCTACGGTGCTAAGAAACCGTAAGAGTTTACGAATCGTTTCGCGGTAGAAGGCTGCAGGTTTTCAGCGTCCCTCGAGGCAAGTTGCGTTCGAATATATAGTCATTACATCGAATAGGTTGGGTTAGTCATGGGTCGTATCACTGCCAGTCGAAAACAGTTGAAGCCAGATCCGCGCTTTGGCTCGACTTTGGCCTCCAAGTTCATCAATTGCTTGATGTGGGACGGGAAGAAAACCGTTGCTCAAGACGTTTTCTATGACGCCTTAGCTGAGATCAAAAAACGTATTCCCGACGAAGAGCCGATCGAGGTTTTTCATCAAGCTTTAGAGAACATCAAGCCGCAGATCGAAGTGCGCTCCAAGCGTGTCGGTGGTGCTGCATACCAGGTTCCGATGCAAGTCAATAAGGGTCGCCAACAGTCGTTGGCGATTCGTTGGTTGTTGATCGCCGTTCGCGAAAAGAAGGGTCGACCAACGCACCTTAAGTTGGCTGACGAATTGTTCGCTGCTTACAAAAAAGAAGGCGCCGCAATGACTCGTCGCGACAATGTTCACCGCATGGCCGAAGCGAATAAGGCATTTGCCCACTTCGCCTGGTAATAACCGAACATCGAAATTCGCCGCGTGAAAGATATTTTTGCGCGGCGTATTTTTTGCGCGGTTGGTAAAAATATGTGGCCGTGGCGATTGTCAGTTCGTGTACCATTTGCGCCTATTTCGCGTCATGTAGGCATCACTTTTGGTCTCGACAGGACCCTCCAGACCTTTCATTAGCACTTAGTCACTTTCAATACCAGGCAATATCATGTCTCGAAATATCGAGAAGATACGCAATATCGGAATCATCGCCCACATCGACGCTGGTAAGACGACCGTGACAGAGCGGATGTTGTTTTACAGTGGTGCCAAGCATCGCTCGGGTGAGGTCGATAAAGGTACGACTACTACCGACGACGATGCGGAAGAGCAAGATCGCGGGATCACGATCTACGCGGCCTGTGTGACCTTCGATTGGAAAGACTTCCACGTCAACTTGCTCGATACTCCGGGGCACGTCGACTTCACCGCGGAAGTGGAGCGGTGCTTGCGGGTGTTGGATGGTGCGGTCGTTGTTTTTAGTGCACGCGAAGGCGTGGAAGCTCAGAGCGAGACCGTTTGGCGACAGGCGGATCGGTACAATGTTCCTCGAATTGCGTTCATTAACAAGCTCGACCGCGAAGGTGCGAACTACGAGTCAGTCTTGAAGGAGATTGAGGATCGACTCGAGGGCACGCCAATCCCCATCCAGATACCGGTTGGAGAGGGCCCTGCTCACGTCGAAAATCCATTCCGCGGGATCATCGACTTGATCGAAATGAAGCTGCTTGAGTTCGATCCAGCTACCGACGGACGTACGATCAAGTCCAGCGACATTTCTGAGGAACTGCTCGATGGCGCGATAATGTATCGGGAGACAATGATCGAATCGCTGTGCAACTATAGCGACGAAATGATGGAGCTCGCGCTCGAAGAGGTGCCGATTGGCAACGACTTGATCCGCAAGGTTCTCCGCGAAGCGACGTTGGCTCGACTAATCCAACCCGTAGTTTATGGTTCTGCGTTGCACTTCATGGGCGTCCAACCGGTTTTAGATGCGGTCGTAGCCTACCTGCCGAGTCCGCTGGATCGGCCCCCAGTGGAGGGCGACGATCCAAAGAATTCGGAGAAAAAGATTGCCCGTAAACCCGATGTGAAAGAGCCTTTTTGCGGTTTGGTGTTTAAGTTGATTCCGGCGAAGACCGGCGACATTGCTTGGATTCGGATCTACTCCGGCGAGTTGAAGTCCAACACGCGCATCCTGAATGTTACCCAGAACAAGAAAGACAACGTCGCCCAGTTGTGGCAGATACACGCCACCAAACGGGATCGCGACGGACAGGTTGATAGTGTGCGAACGGGTGATATCGTTGGCGTGATCGGGATGCGACACGCCAGCACGGGCGATACGGTCACCGATGTCAAATCACCGATCTTGTTGGAGTCGATCGACTTTCCAGAAACCGTCATGTCGATGGCGATTGAACCTGAGAGTTCTGCGGAGCGGCAGAAGCTAGAAGACACTCTGAACATGCTCCGCCGGCAGGACCCGACAATACAAGTGAAGAGTGGCGATACGGGGCAAACGCTGATTAGCGGTATGGGCGAATTACATCTCGAGGTGATCAAGAATCGATTGCTGCGAGACTTCAAATTGAATGTAAAGTTTCATAAACCGCAGGTTAGTTATCGCGAAAGCGTCGAGCATTCTGTTGAAGTCGTTGGCGAGTGCAACCGAGTGGTCGGCGGCGAACAGTTGTTTGCTCGGGTGAAGGTGCGGATTGAACCTGTGGAAGACAGTGCTATTCCCGTTGTTGTATTGACCCAATTGCCACCGGATAGGCTGACCGGAGATCTGCATTCAGTGGTGTTGGACGAGTTCCGAATTTGTGGCGAAGGTGGCGGCCGCATCGCAGGATTCCCCCTGATGAAACTGAAGATCACCTTGCTCGATGCCGAGATGAGCGAAGAAGGTAGCAACGAAACGGCGTTTCGTATTGCCACCAATGATGCATTTCAAAAGGGGTTGGACGAAGGTGGTCGCGTGCTGCTGGAGCCAATCATGCGGTTGGACATCACAACACCGGAAGAATACATGGGCGACTTCGTCGGCGACTTAAATCAACGGCGTGCCATTATCGCGCGAACGGATCAACGGGGGTCGCTGTCCGTGATCGAAGCCCACGCTCCGCTCCGCGAACTATTCGGATACTCGAGCGCGATGCGGAGCTTGAGCCAAGGTAGGGCAGGGCACTCCATGGAGCCCCTGAAGTACGCTGCAGCTCCGGCGGAAGTACGTAAGGCGTATCAGTTCGACTAGAGCCGAAGATGCGTGGGTGGAGACTGGCGGGACGCTCAGCATCCGGGGCACGTCCACTTGAGTTAGTTCTTGACTGCCTTGCCAGACCGGCGATGTGTTGTAATTCAGAAGTCCCTACCCGGAGCTGAGGCTCCAACTTCCCCTTCTCATTTCGATTTGGGAGCAGCCGATAAATCGACGACTCCCAAAACGAACTGAGTGGCAGGTGACGTACTTCCGCGACGTGCTTCCATGTGTTTATCTTCGAAGTTTGTCGCCAGTATGAAGTCGGCGGTTTTTCATGGATCGATGGGCGTTGAGCAATTCGTTGTCGGTCAATTCAGCAGCGACTTGCTCGACTACCCATAACGATTTGGAATTCGTTGGCTGCTTTCGCGCTCACTTATTTGTTGCACTCCACTTTGTTGCTCAGTTTGTGTTGGATGTGGATGCCGGCAGTTCAATCAAAGAGCTACTATGTCATCGAACGAGCTTGGAAATTCACGGCAGTTTTGGGATGGATGAACGCGCTGATTCAGGTAGGGAGCAGCGATGTTTGACCGTCTTCATACGCCTAATGCTTCCCAGCATTGCAGGGGCAACGATCGATGATTCCGATGTCACTTTCCGTCTCGATCACTTAGCTACTTCCAGCGTAGTGAACGCGTCAAATTCGGACGGGGATGATCGCGGCAACACTGTCGACGAAGCGGGCGAACCAATAGGTTCGCTGCGTCCGCAGGAAATGCAACGAGCCACATTAAGAGCATGATGCATCGAGCGAAAGGGGCCTGCGGTAGCTTCATTTTTAGAAGGTGCTTTGTCGCGGGAACACCTGTGGTCATTGCAATTGAACGCGACCCAGCTGATGAATCCGCACTCCAAGAAGACGAATCATTCATGTCTGATTGGGTTCAAACCGGTTTGGGAATAGTGCCTATCGTTGTGGGAGTCGGCGGAGCTATTGCTCTTCTAAAGGGGACGAAGCGAAAAGAGGAATTGGAAAAAAGACTAGTGCGAGATGCTGTTTTCGCCGGCGGAGATGGAAATTGGTCGCCCAAACAAAAACAAGCAAAATAGCGGCGGCAAGCAAAACAAAGAGGCCTGACCCCAATGGCATTAACATCTTCGTAAATCCGTTCGCACCAACGATGAAGCATTGCTGCGATAGCATGCTATCGAAATCAAAGCGTGGCCCCCGTGCGTAGGAGTAATTGTCTGTCAACAAGTACCACACGCAGCGGAGGCTCACGTGCGCAGTATTACGGAGATCGTCAAACAGTTCAAGCAAGACTGGACCGAAGAAATCAACCCCGTGAAGATCGAGCAGGCTTGTCGCGATAGCGGTATGACTTGGATTGATTCCATGCTCAACCCTGTTGCTACGATGCAGATATTGTTTCTGCAAATCCTGCATGGAAACACGGCCTGCACAGACCTACCACATTTGGCCCGAATGGTTTTTACGGCAGCCGGATATTGCAAAGCAAGAATGCGCATCAAGCTCGAAGTGTTCCAATTGCTTTTAGACTCCTATTTACCGACTAGTTTGGCGCGAGAGACTTTGGCCAACTCTTCAACGCCAAGAATAAGGCGATCAATGTCTGGTTGGAAATCTGGGTCTGGTCGTACACGCGTTGCATTACGAAAAGCTAACGCTTGAATTGATACTGGCAATTTATCTTCACGTGGCGCATCGGCCTCTCCTACGAGAAGTGGAATAATGGGAATGTTACGGGCAAGTGCAGACTCGATCTCGACTCGGACGTAGTCGGACGGATTCTGCAGTCTCTCGTTGCCAGAGTCATCGGTAACTGTCAACCAGATCTCGCCAATTACCACAAGCAGAACGTCGCAACTTGCGACAGCAGCCGATATCTTCTCTCTGAAATCGCCGCCGAGTGGAATTGACTCGACATCTTTGAAGACGTTCGAATCACCAAATGCAGACGTCAGGCGATCGTAGAGTCGCCCCACGACTTCTTGAGAGTCGAGACGACGATAAGAGATAAAGATCGAAGGGGCTTTGGGAAGTAACCCTAGTCGTCGAAAGATCGTGACGACGACGGATTTGAGTGGGTGTCGTCGATGCCCATTGAGTGCGAAAGACGTTCCAAATGTAGACGAACCAAGGCAAGCGACAACCATCCATGTCGAAAATCCGCCGAGCCAACCGATGGGGAAAATTTGAAATGCAGGATAGATAAAGGAGAGTCTTATTTTTCCTCGATCGCGGGATAGAATTTCGTTCGCAACGAGGCGTTGTCCTAGTTGTCCGTCATCGAGAACCGATTCTGAAAAAGTGCCATTCAAGTTGTGGGACAGCGAGAATCCCTTGGGCGCTTCGATTGTCAATCGAACATCCTGAGCGCGACCAAATCCGAAAGTATCAAGGTGGCGATCGGTTTTAATCGTCGCAACTTCACGCACCCAACCTGCCTTTTGTACTTCGAAATCCAAACTTGGTTTCGTCAGTAGGACTGTCACGTCCGGACCATCGTTCTCAGAATTTGGAGCGAACTGCGTTTCCTCAATTTTCCATTTGTCATACCCTTCGGCAGTAAGGCGCGCGGCAAGTCGCTGGTCGCGGTCGTTGGCGATACTATCGCTTGCCGTCGGAGTGACGTCCTGGTGCTCAGACAAGTCAATTGCGAGCACGATGGCTTGCTCGCCCGAAATGCTGCCGTCGTCGGCAATGCGAATTAATTGTCGGTATTCGGGACAAGCGACCAATCCCCCTCCCCAAGTGTCCATCTTGATATTGAATTCGAACCAAACGTAGAACGCAAAAAGTACCGTCGCCACCACGGCAAGTATC
>JBLHLE010000327.1:0-7280 GCA_047620805.1 Pirellulaceae bacterium | reverse complement strand
ACATCGAAGTTGCCGTCGATTTCGTCTACGAATAACTCCCGGTTCGCAGTCCACTGTCAACACGTGCTACGGTTGATACTAAGTAATCAATGTTCGGCTCGAGTTCACGATTTCGTTTCAAAATTAAGGGTGTTTAGGAATGGCAGGGCCCACAAGCTCCAAAGGGGCAGTTATAGCCGCAATCATCGGCAACGGTTTGGTTATGATCGCAAAGTTCGTCGCCTTCTTTGTCACCGGTTCCGGCGCCATGTTATCGGAGTCGATTCACACACTGGCCGACTTATTGAATCAAATTCTCCTGTTGGTCGGAATCCAAAGATCCGCACACGGACCCGATGACGAATTCGAGTATGGTTACGGCGCCGAACAATACGTTTGGGCTCTGATCTCCGCAGTCGGTATCTTTTTCCTCGGGTGCGGAGTTACCGTCTACCACGGCATCCATTCGCTGCTCGATCCCCACCAAATGACAGACTATTCGTGGGCAATCGGAGTGCTGATCCTCGCGTTCTTCATCGAAGGGTTCGTACTGTTTATCGCTGTCCAAGCTGTCAAGGCCAAGGCAGATGGCAAACCCTTTTTTAAGTTCCTGTTCACGGAGGCCGACCCCGCCGCGGTTGCCGTAGTGCTTGAAGACTCGGCGGCCTGCCTCGGCGTACTCATCGCATTCGCCGCAATTATTCTTACCTGGGTCACGGGGCACGCGTATTGGGACGCTATCGGTTCGATTGTCATTGGTATGCTCCTCGGTGCAATTGCCATTTGGCTCATCGCGCGAAACCGCAGCCTGCTCGTTGGGGAATCCGTGCCGGCCCACGTTCGTCAGCAAGTCTTGAAGATACTACACGACAATCCAGCCGTAGAAGAAGTTATTGACCTGCGGACTCGCATTCTCGACAACGAAACCTATCGAATTAAGGCCGACATTCATTTCGACGGAAATGCCTTAGCCGAGAAGATGGAGAGTCAGTTGCAAGAGCACTACAATCGCATCGAGTCCTTCGGGGACTTCAAAGCTTTCGCCTCGCGATACGCTGATGACATCGTCGATCTGCTCGCCGATGAAATCGACGCCATTGAGAAGAAAATTCGATCCGAGATTCCCCAGGCGAAGCACATGGACTTAGAGGCGGACTAGGGGATTAGAACACGAACGAACGCGTCACTAAAAAGGCGAGCGACATAATTAATGTCGCTCGCCTATATTGTGTCAGACATGACTTAGAACGCGGAATTGTCGCACGGGTCCACTGTCGACTCAGCGTCAGCTAGTCGCTTCTGCCTGAACATCCAAGCCGCGTCCTCGTTCGGCACCGTAATAGAAGAACTCGTCGCTATTCTTGCCACTGGTAGCGAACAGGTCGTTGACTTCATAAAGTTCTACCGACTCGCGATCACCTGCCCCGCTCAATACCGCGTTTCCGTTTTCGTCGATGGTATCAATCGCGCCACCTCCTTGAGCTCCATTGCCGCGATCACCGTTTCGAGCATCCTCGTCACCATCGACGGTTTGTCCCCACAGACCGTGTACTCCGACTTCGTCCTGGAAGGGATCCTTGGCGACGTATTCGCCATCGATGTGTTCGACGTCGCCACCGCGATGCTTGAACTGCAACTCGTATTCGTCGGTTTCGACGGTGAACTCGTTGCCGACCCATTTCACACCGACTTCGTCAACTTTAAAACTATCACCTGGCTGAAGTTCGGCGCCGTCGAATGTGGGGTTTCCGCCGACTTCCCAGCCAATCTGGTGACCGTCGGCTGTAATCCCAATCGCGTCCACAATGGTCGCGCCATTTCCGTAGTCACCAAACCTCGCGTTGTACTGCAGGTTCTGGTCGCTAATCATGTTGTAAACATTGCCCGCTACGCCTTGGACGTCGTAATTTCCGCCATCGTCGCCGACAAAATGCGGGTCCCCCCAGTGCTTGCCCCCCTTCTCACCCGCATCGGTATACTGGGTATCGAAGTAAATCGGCGGAACCGGCTCGATCTCCGGCTCGACGTCATTGTTGCACTCCTCATCCTCTGGTTCGAGTGGAATCGGAGGCAAAGGAATTGGTTCCGGCACAGGGTCTGGAATTGGTTCTGGTTCAGGGTCGGGAATTGGTTCTGGCTCAGGGTCGGGAATGGGCTCTGGCTCAGGGTCGGGAATGGGCTCTGGCACAGGGTCAGGAATGGGCTCTGGCTCAGGGTCGGGAATGGGTGGTTCTGGTACGGGTGGTTCTGGTACGGGTGGTTCTGGTACGGGTGGTTCTGGTACGGGTGGTTCTGGTACGGGGCCAACTGCTTCCATCGGCTCGCAAACTTCCAGGCCGGTTCCTCGCGCCATTCCAAAGTGGAAGAACGTATTGTCGTTGGCGCCTTCGGTGGCGAATAGGTCATTGACGCGATAGTGTTCGACGGCCAGCTTGTCACCTGACTGCGACAGCACAATGTTGCCGTCGGCGTCCACAGTTTCAATAGCGCCGCCTCCTTGGGCACCTGCGCCCAAATCGCCGCTTACTGCCTCAGTACCGGCATCGACGGTTTGGCCCCAGAGACCATGAGCTCCCACTTCATCGCCGAACGGATTCTTGGCCACGTAGTCGCCGTTAATGTGATTTCCGTTGTTTTTGAAGGTCAAGCTGTATTCGTCAGTCTCCACGACGAGGTTATCACCTTGCCACGTAACATCGCAGCCGTCTATCGAAGCGGATTCACCTTGGACAAGGGCCGCACCATTGAGAGTGGGACCGGTGCCGACTTCCCATCCGATCTGGGAGTTTCCGACGGTCACACCTACCGCATCCACGACTGTCGCACCAGCATTCCCCCATGCGGCGAACCGCGCGTTGTACTGGATGTTGCCATCGCTCAAGATGCTGTAGACCCCACCATCTTCTCCTTGAATGTCGTATTTACCACCGTCGTCGCCGACGAAATGCGGGTCGCCCCAGTGGAGACCGCCCGTCTCACCGCCGTCCTCGTAGTCCGTCTTGTACTCGACTTGCGGCTCAATCGGTGGTGGCTCAATCGGTGGTGGCTCAATCGGTGGTGGCACTTCCTCTCCATGACACTCGGTAATGGTTACGTGATGAGTGTACGTAGTCAGCGTGCCGGCATTGCATTCCAACGTATAGCTAAAACAATCGGCACCGACAAAGCCCGTTTCCGGCGTGTAGGTAAAGGAGCCATCGGGGTTGTAAATCAGTCGGCCATTTTCGGGCTGAGTAAAGGTAACTAATTCACCCAAATCGTTTTCGCTGATGCTCGCGGTCGAGACCGGTGTGTCGACCATCGTGGACAAATTTCCCTCGAAACCATTGTCCGTTGGTACGTCAGACAGGTCGCCCAATTCGTCGTCGCAATCCTCTTCGTCAACCGGCGGCTCTTCCTCTGGTGGATCGGCAACTGGCGGCGGATCTGCAACGGGCGGATCTTCTACCGGCGGATCTTCTACCGGTGGATCTTCTACCGGTGGATCTTCTACCGGCGGATCTTCTACCGGCGGATCTTCCTTCGGCGGATCTTCCTTCGGCGGATCTTCCTTCGGCGGATCTTCCTTCGGCGGATCTTCCTTCGGTGGATCTTCCTTCGGTGGATCTTCCTTCGGTGGATCTTCCTTCGGTGGGTCAGTCGGAGGTGGCGGGTCGCCGATTGGGTCGTCGGGGTCATCGCTAGGTGGCAGTGGATCGAACGGATCGCCGTTGGGGTCAATTTCAATATCGGGATCACCTTCCGGAAACGGGTCGATGTCTCCGTCCGGAATTATATCGAAGTTCATACACGTCGCAGACAACAGCACGCGCGACTCTAGTGCTTCGACCTCAAAATTAATGTCCTCGGCGACAGAAGCGTTAGTGGTTTCGTCAGCATCAACAGCAAAAAGATCTTCAGTCGTCATGAAGTCGTCCAGTCATAGGTATAAGTCGCGAAGTTTTATTGAATCTCGCCGCGACGATGAACTGATCGCGAAGGCGCGGATTCACACTTAGTTTTTGCGGCGAAAGCCGTGAGGAGGACTAAATTCCGGACGTGTCTCAAACCGTTGAAGGGAGAAGGCGGTTCTAATCCAATTCGCAGTTTCAACATCCCTACCGCGAACCGGTATCCCGGAATAATCTCTGAAGTGTAGGTCGCCACAAAGGCGAAGCCGGGCGACGACGATTTTCGTTGCCAATTCCCGGACTCAACATCGCCCTATTCGGCACAATGGGCATTCGACCGCGCATCCGTCATCGCCTCAATAATCAACGTGTAAGCGAACACCGGATCACTCAATTATCTCGCGAAAGAAAAACGCCAACATGACTGCAACTGTGAACTTCAAATTGATAGAGTTCATTGTGGACGACCAAAGATTAACGACTCGCCCAAAGCATCGATTTCAGCAGGGCCAACACGATATTCTTTGGCCGGAAGCGTGTCAGTTAGGAATTATTGAGAACGTGCGATGCTTCGTCTCGTACACCGGTATTACGACACGATATTCTTTGCCATCCTCCGTGGTCACTGTACGGGGTTCAGGCATCGTATGCCTTGCGGGCGGCGGCCCAAAATGGAATGTTGAGATTGAGATGACGTGCAAGAACACTATGAACAGAGCAACATTCGCAAGCAGCGATGCTGGAACACGCCAGTTTCCAGTTCGCTTTGCAAAGAAGCCGTGGTGAATGAGAATCCATGTCGAATACACAGTAAGAAGTGGCGGCAAAAAAAGGTAACCGATCACTGCGGCTCGCCAGGCGCGAATTAACTCGCTAGGAATCCTGGCCCTGTCAAAGTCAGTATATTCTAGCGCATCATCGCCCTCGGCCCCGGATTCATTCCACTCATCTTCCTGCAACGGACGCTCCTCGCCGAACGAACTCCGTTTCTCCGAAAGTGACTCGAGGAGGACAATCGTTGCGTTCGCATCCTGCCGCCGTACTGAGAGAGTCACCGCGGCGATGGTGGGACCAAGGTGCCACAACCAATTGGCCAACACGTCGCCGTCAATCACCGCGTCGTATCCTTCCACCTCCAAACGGCCACGAACAATTGCCGCCTCAAAGCAAGATTCAAATCTCGCGAGTTCCACTAATTCCTGCGGATCCCGAATTCTTTCAACGACTTTAACCATTGGCTCTCCTAGCCTCAACTTGTGTATAGAGTCCGAATTGGACGGGTCCATCAATCTTTGATCAGCGGAACAGTATTCGAATCATCTGCCAGTCCACCAGGCAGTTCCATAATCCGAATCGTGCGGAAGTGAATCTCCTTCCCTTCCGATTCCAGGCAGAGATACCCCTTCTTGAAAGAGGCGTCGCGTATTCCGTTAACGAACTTGCCGTTAATCGAGAGTTTCACGTTGCCATCGACCGCGACAACGACGTACTTATTCCACTCACCTTTTCCCTTACAACGATTCTCGAGCGACTTGCTCCGGTTGCCTCGAGGATTTTCGGGTGTTGCGGTCATCCCTCCAGCGCCAAACAATTCTCCGTGCACGTACGCAATTGGAGGCAATGTACCGTCGCGCTGCTTGTGTTGATTAACCCAATCCAATTCCAGCATCTGGACTTCCATTCCCTTCGGCAGTCGATTGCCAAAGGGTATCGCGTCGCACCACAAAAACACCCCCGAGTTGCCGCCGGCTTCCATATGCCGCCACTCGATTTCCAAGATAAAGTTCTCGTACTGTCGGTCCGAACGCATGACCCCAATGGGCAGCCCCGTACAGACCAACAATCCGTCCTTAACCGACCAAGTATCCGGCGAAGTATTCACGTCCACCCAACCTCGCAGATCCTTGCCGTTGAACAACTCGCGAAATCCGAGTTCCTCAGCAGTCAAAGTACTCGATACAAAACTCAAAGTACTTGATACAAGAACAACATTTACCAACAAAGCTATCAAGACATTCCGCAAGCAATTCACAATACAACCTCACAGTTCGATAACAACGACACGGCACTACACCTTCAAAATGAGCTACCTTGCTCATTCTCTCCCAATTCACATCCGGCAAGTATTGTCGACGCGCGGGCAGGATTTGTCAAAAAACGAAGTTATTCGACGATTGCCTTCAACAAACACGGCGAAACCAACATACAACTAGTGGGTTGGCGGCCGGCTGCAAAAACGCTCCGCTCGACTTCTGTTTTCAAAACGTGACCACAAAGTTAAGCTTGTGGGTAGGGACAAGGCGGACGAGTAAAATTTAAACGAGGATCAGATGAGCAGCCAAACTATTCTACCAAGACCCGGGGCGACCGTTCGTTTGGTGATCGCCCTGGCCTTGATTACCGCCGTCGGTTCCGCCTGTGAATGGGATTACGACACGCTGAAAATGGAACAACAACGCTTCCCCAACGCCTTGGAACTAATTTCTGGAAAGTTCCTCCGGCACGGTCAGGAATTTTATCAGTGGCGAATTCAAGATCGCAAGAGTCGTCTCACGGCGGATCCCACCGATTTGAAGTTGTACGACGATCTCGCCGTGGCCTACGACAAAACCGGCCAACAATCGTTGGCAATTGAGACGATTCTGAAGAAAGACGCTCTCCAGCCCGGTGAGTACGAAACATATGCCAACCTCGGGACGTTCCATATCCACGCCGGAAATCTCGCCGCAGGCGTCGAGCATCTGAAGCGTGCAATTGAAATCAATCCAGCAGCCCACTTTGGTCGCGAGATCTATCAACAACTACTCGTCGAATACGTACTCAGCAAACAAGTTGACGGAGTAACACCGCTGCCACTAGTCGGAGATAAGTTCGCTCCCTACACGTCCAGCTTCGCGGAGTTCGTCTTCAAAGCGAGGAAGACACCGGATACGCCCGAAGCGCGAACGACAGAAACGGAGGCGGCACTAAAGGGTATCCTCGGCATGATGCGATTCGGTAACTATCGCTCGCCGATATTACTTGAAGCAGCCGGCGATCTTCTGCGGGCGGACTGGAACAAAGACGCCAAACGGCTAGCTGCGCGGGCCTACCTCAAGGCCTCGCAAGAGACCGCTGATCAGCCGGCCGTTTCCGCTGCCTACCTGAAAATGGCCAAGAGCTCGCTCAGCATGCAGACTGTCGCCGCCCAAACAAGCAATCAACTCCCTTTCAAAACACTTGCCGCTAGTTTCTCCAAAGAACTAAAGGAGGCCGCTGCCTGGTACGCCAAGGTCCGCGCCAACGAGTTGAAATGGATTAAGTTTGGCGTTCAGGTCGACGAAGCCTTCGACAAGGAATACTACACGAATGGCCAAGTGAATCTGGATACAAACCAGAACGAGTTGAAGCCCAAAGATACTGGCCAGGTAA
>JBLHLE010000326.1:0-7299 GCA_047620805.1 Pirellulaceae bacterium | reverse complement strand
GTGTCGAATACGGTGAGGCTCCAATTCAAGGCGGTACGAGTGGGTTTCCGCCATTCTGGATGCTATTGGGCTCACTAAACTACTCGACAACATTTTTCGTCTTTGAACTCGCGTTCTTTCATCTCACTACTCCTTCAGTGACTACCTCATGCTCGCCAATATTGCTTCCCCGCGGCGAATTCTTCGTCGCGGTCGTACCCGCAAGAGTGGTCGTCCGCTTCAGCTCGAACGCCTTGAAATACGACGGTTGTTAGCGGCTGTCTCACCTCCGGCTTTCCTCCAGTGGTTTGAGTCGAGCTACGATGTCATTGAAGAACGAACTGTCGACGCATTTTCCAGTGGATATGGAGCCGTCTGGTTGCCGCCTCCGGGGCGCGCGGATATCAGTGACTTTTCTGTCGGCTACGATGTTTACAATCGATTCGATTTGGGGAGTCCCCGCCGGCCGACTCTATACGGCACGGAAACGGGATTGCGAACGGTAGCCGATACTTTCAATGACGCAGGTATCTCGCTACACGTCGACGCGATTATCAACCATAACGGATTCTCCGATCTCTCGACGCCCGGTTTCTATGATTCGGGTGGCTATCCCGGTCTGGCGATCTCGCTACCAAACGATATTGATGGCGATTTCAACTCCGCGTTCGCGTGGGGTGACATTCGCCGCCGATTAGCGGGTTTGGTGGATATCGATCACGGGAAAAATTATCAGTACATTCGCCAGCCCGTCGATCCCAATGACTCCCGCAACATTCCGATTCAAGGGACAACTCCGGACTTTGCCGGGCGACTATCCAATGTTCCCGATCCGACCAACAAACGATTTTATCCCGACTTGGATCTCAATCCGATTTTTGTGCTCGATCCGGTGACGGGTGAGTCGGGGATTCCGATCTACCCGTTCAATCTAAATTGTGCCGATTGTGGCGATGCGACGCCGGAAAACGCAACGGGCTACTTGATGCGGTACGCGCAGTGGATGGTGCAAGATATTGGCGTCGATGGCTTTCGGATTGATGCAGCCAAGCATATCGAAGGCTTTGCGCTCGACTTCTTTGATCGAGCGGTTTATCGACAGAACCCACGCTTGCGATTAGATGGTTCAGTCGATCACGTTTTTAGCTACAGCGAAGTTTTTGATGCGAATCCCGCTGTGCTGTTGCCGCACGTCAAGAAGACGATCAACGATAGCGACCCCGGGCGTATTGGCGGAAATAGAGATGCGTTGGACTTCAAGTTGTACTTTGCTTTGAAGGAAAATTTGGAGCACGCGGGAACTTCGAATGCGTGGCAGAATATCAAAAATGCGTCCCTTGATTTTAGCGACGATGGTTTGCACAACGGTTCTGCTGGCGTGATGTTCGTACAGAGCCATGACGAACCCGGCCCTTTCGAGTTGGGAAACGTCGCTCACGCCTACATGCTGATGCACCCCGGCAACGCGGCCGTTTATTTCAACGCCAATCAGTTCGGCGATAACCGCGACTTTCCCAAGGATGGTCGAGGCGACGCGTTAGGAGGAACCTTCGGGAATCAATTGAGTCGTTTAGTACAGATTCGAAACACGCATGGAAGAGGGGATTACATCGAGCGGTGGGCGGATAGCGAGGGGATATTTGCATTCGAGCGGGAGTCGAGCTCAGTGGTGGCGTTGTCAAATCGCGGCGATAGTGGCTACGACACGCGGACGCTGCAAGTTGCGTTTGCCCCTGGAACACACTTGGTCGAATTGACCGGAAACGCCTCAGATTCGTTCATCGATCCTTACGACGACATCAAAGATGTGGTCACAGTTTCCGACAGCCAAACGATCGTCATCAATGTTCCTCGCAATCGTAACGCCAACGGCGATTGGCATGGAAACGGTTATGTTATCTACGGACTCCCGACGCCGCAGGTTGCCGCTGGACTGGAACTGATCGGCACCGATGCAATCCTCGCGGGCAGTTCCAGCGCGTCGAACGCGTATGAAAACGGACGGGATCGAGTTAACGATGTACACGTAATCAAAGGCGACTCGTTCCAAGCTCGCCTGTTCGCGAATGAAGTTCGTCTGCTCGGTGCGGACTCGCTGCGAGACATCTGGGCTGATGGCGATAACGCACTGCTGCAAATTGACGGCGGTATCGACATCAACGGGAACGGCTACGTCGACATCACAGACCCGGCAAATGTGGCGTATGGATTTGAGGCGTTCGGCGACAAGTCGAGTTCACTGATTGGCCCACAAGGGATTGGCGGTCCGCGGGGCGACGGCGAGTTTCTGCAAACTGTCGATACGACTCCGTTGGACGAAGGATTGCACTACATTCGCGCCATGGCGTTTCGACATCGAACCGATGGCGGCCCCACCGTGTACAGCGACTTTCGAAAAGCCTTCTACCTCGACCGCTTGCCACCGAACTCCGAGGTCCACAGCTTCGAGCCGTTCACTAGTGGCGTAAATGAAAATCGAGATATTGTAGTTCGGTCCGTCGACAAGACCGCTGACAATGTCCACGTCTTCTTAAACCTCCCAGCAGGCATGTCGGAGCAGCAGATATTGAATAGCGTCAACCAGGGGCAGGGGAGTGCGGCGGAAATCGATCGAGATCAGTTTGTGTTCGGCGTATTCGATGTCCCGCATGGTAACAACGTAGTGACCACCGTGACATTTGAGCGGACCGGCAACTTCAGTATCCAGCGGACGCCGGGATTGTTCACGTCGACAATCATCGGATCGGGGCTGGGGGATCTGAATTTCAATGGAAACATTGATGCCGATGATGTGTATGCATTTCGCGATGTACTCCTGAGTCAACAGCAGCAGTTTAATCCAGCCGCAGACTTCACGGCGGATGGCCTCGTCAACGGCGACGACCTGGCGCTGTTCGCCGATCTAATAAACAACCTTGGTGATGGCGGCGCATCCGACGCGCTGAACAACGTATTGAATGAATTACGGCCTAGTGTTCTGGCGGTGACGATCAACGTAACTCAAATCGATCCACCCGATTTGCCAGGCAAAAATCAACCGACGAGTTGGGAAACGCAGCGCTCGCTAATCGCGTCATTAGAAGTGGAATTTAGCCTGCCGATGAATGTTGAAATTGGCGATTTTGAGTTAACAAATCTCGGCCAGAATGCGTCGAACGATTTGGACGTCGTCATTGATTTGGCCAATGCTCAGCTGGTGGTGCAGGGAAACACGACAATTATCAACATGGCTGGCGTGCCGCTGGAGTCGGGAGTCTATCAACTGCGTGTTGGCGAAACGGCTGAGAGTACTGCGGGCATTCCGTTAGATGGCGACAACGATGGCGCTGCTGGAGGCGATTTCGTGCTGGTCGGAGATGCCCAGAATCGCTTGTATGTTCAGATCGCCGATTTCAATGGCGACCAAGGTACATCCGTCTTCGACTTCTCGACCTTCTCGTACTGGTTTGGAGTTGGCATTCCGCTGGCCCCGGCCTACGCGGATCTAAATGGCGACGCCGGCGTGAGCGTATTTGATTTTTCGCATTACTCAGCAAATTTCGGACAAGGGGTCATTTTCCCTGCGGCGGCTATTTTGGCGTTGAATCCGATATTGGCCGGAGCTGATTTTGTCGATGATGAGGTCGCGGGCGCTCTTGTTGGACAGTTTGCGGAGCGAAATGAGCTCGATTTCGGCTGGGCCGACCCCCTCATTAGAGTGGCTCTCGACACAAATCGTGACAAAATGTTTGACGGAAAACTTGAAATCGGTTATTTCAAAGGGGTCGATCCATTGGAACTGGATAGGCTTGAGGTTTGACATTGATCGATTTGTTCACTTTCGGGACACCCAATGTCAAGATTACGGAATATAGAGAACTTCTTTGAACCAACTGCGTCTAAGCTGCGTGCTTTGGCTTATTAATGGATTTGAGGCGTTCGATACTTGTAATTGAGCTGAGATTAAACCATTATCTAATTATGGTTTAGTGAAGAACCTGCCTGCTCAATGCGCGCGTTAATTGGTCATCAATTGATATTGTGCAGTGACAAGAAATGTTCGGTCAGCTTTGAACAGAGGCATTAAACTGTACGGAGACGATTGAGAGGAGGCGTCCATTCAAAGCTATGTTCTTGCAGATCGGTGATCTTCCACCAACCCACTTGCACCGGTAATAGATTATTTACTTTTCATCGGTCATCCTGAGGGATAAGTGGGAACTGTAGGCAGAAATTACGTTTTGCTTGCAAAAATGGAAGCGATTTGCCATTCTAACGAAAAGTGGTCTTTTTTTGTTTTTTTACTTTATGTTCTTAAGAGGTGCTGTATGACTAAAAGTCTTCGAAGAAAAGCGGGCTTTACGCTCGTCGAATTGTTGGTGGTAATTGCCATCATCGGAATTTTGGTGGCATTATTGCTTCCTGCCGTTCAAGCGGCCCGCGAAGCTGCTCGCCGAATGGAATGCACGAACAACTTGAAGCAGTTCGGTATCGCGATTCACAACTTCCACGACACTCGTCGCGGTCTTCCTCCGCTGATTTCGCACACCGATCGTGCAACCATCTTTATTCACTTGTTTCCTTATTGTGAGCAAACAGCAATCTTCGATGCACTCGATCGTGGAAATATTCCTCCGTACGACTGTAGTCAGGGTCCGTATCTTGGCTGCACGATGACTGAAAACTGGACTAATCTGGCCAACACTCGTGAGCAAGACGCTCTGGCGTCCATTAAGTTCATGACTTGTCCTTCGCGACGTAGTGGTGTTCAAAAGACTCCACTAGGCGCAACTTACCAAGGTCCTCTTGGCGACTATGCTGTCGGTATCATCTACGAAAGTGATCCGAACAGCAGCGGTGGTAGCCAAAATGCTACCTGGGGTCTTCACCACGACGCATGTAATCCCACTCACTTTGAGCCGATCAAGAGTGCTTTCCGTGTTGCTGATATAGATTGCGACAACAACTCTTCTGGCGGTGGTAGCATGGAACGATTTCGTCGAATCCGTTCCCGCGACACACTTGCTTCGCTGCTTGACGGCACAAGCAACACGTTTCTGATGGGCGAAAAGCATATCCGTACGGGTGAATTCGGTCGCTGCTGTGGCGTTGCCAACTTGCAAGCCGGCGGTGTTGATGGTCCTTACTCGTTCGAGAACGCTGACATGTACTTTACAGCTTCGCGAAACGGTGCTCTTCCTCTCGCTAACGGTCCTAAGGATTACGATGGCAAGGGCTCTCCTGTTCGACCTTCAGGCGGTCCCGATGTATCATACGGTTTCGGCGCTTGGCACCCAGGTGTATGCTTGATGCTCAAAGGTGACGGTTCCGTCTCTGGCGTCAGCAACAACACCTCGCGTCAACGCCTCGAAAGCTGGTTCAATCGCGAAGATGGCAGGTTGTACGAAGGCGACTAGTAGCCGCTGGCACGCTGCCGAACAATCGGTTATTATCTAGAGAAATGAAAAACACAGACCGTCGATTATCGGCGGTCTGTTGTTTTTTACGACTAGCGTTTTTTGGTATAACATCTTGGTTACCTAACAAAGTGAGACTCAGGAATGTCGACTCGTTTAGCTCTTTTGGGCATCGTCGTTGCCTTTGTGGCAACTCTTACTGGTTGTGGACAGAGTGGCCCGCCGACCTACAAAGTTACCGGAACGGTCAAATTTGAAGACGGCACGCCACTGACAAAAGGCACCATAATGTTCGACTCGGGAGAAGTCTCGGCGAAGGGCGCAGTCAGTGAAGACGGCACCTTCATTCTGGGAACAACCGACGCTGGCAACGGAGCTCAAGACGGTCAATACGCAGTGTATTTCACGGGTCCGGCTGCCACGGAGAAGTTGGTTGCCGAAGAATTCTGCAACGGGGAAAAAACACCACTCAGCTATAAAGTTGAGAAGCGGGCAAACGTCTTTGAAATCGAAGTCAAACGGCCTGAATAGTATTTGCAATTCAAGGAAAGCCGCGCTTCGAGTGCGGCTTTTTTTGTGCGCTATGGTCAGTTGTTTTCAAGCCCGCTCCGATGCGCCACACTATTCCATTCGTTCCATTGCCCTTGCGAGGAATCTTTCAATGTCGTGTTCATCCCGCTTGTTGTTATGTTTGCTGACGCTCTTTACCATCTCTCCAATTCTGGCTGACGAGGCTCGCATTGTTAGCAAATCACAGCGAGTGTTGCAGGAGTTGATTGACGAAAGTTGGGAGTTTGGTCTCCGCGAGGATCCGGTTTTTGCCACGGAAGTCGGCCGTCACGAATGGAATCATCGGCTCGGAAATAATGGACTCGACGATTTCCAACGCCGTTTGAAAGTCAAGGAAGGGTTCCTGAAACGCGTCGACGCAATTGACTCGAAAACACTCGAGCGAAGCGACCAAATCAACATGTCGATCTTTCGCCAACTGCTTAGTGACGAGATCGAGGAATTGCGTTTTCAGTCATACTTGATCCCGATCACGAATCGTTGGGGGTTTCACATTTGGTTTCCACAGCTGCCAGATCAGACTCCGTTTCGTAACACGAAAGACTACGAAAACTACATTGCGCGTCTCGTCGACTTCACTCGATTTGCGGACGAACAAATGGCGTTGATGGCCGCAGGCGGCAAACGGCAGTGGGTGCTACCCGCAGTAGTGCTCGAGGGTTACCGAGGTACAGTTGAACCACACATCGTTGCCGATGCGGAGAGGAGCCTGTTGTATAAACCTTTCCGGAAATTCGCTACTTCGATCCCCGAGGCGGAGCAAAGCCGGCTGTCGGAGGCAGGTGCCGCAGCGATCAGCGACCACGTCGTCCCCGCTTACAAGAAGTTCCTGAACTTCATGGAGACGGAGTATCTTCCCGCTTGTCGCGGAACAGTTGGTGTATCGGCCATTCCAAAAGGACGTGAGTACTATCGCCACCGAGTGCGTAAATACACGACGTTAGATGTTACTCCGGAAGAAGTGCATGGAATTGGGATCCGCGAGGTCGCGCGAATTCGCAAAGAGATGGATGCGATTATCAGGAAGGTGGAATTCAAGGGGGACTTTAAAGCGTTTGTGGAATTCCTCCGCACCAGCCCGCAGTTCTACGCAAAAACGCCAGAGGAGTTAGAGAAAGAGGTCGCCTACGTTCTAAAGAAGATGGATGGTCATTTACCCGAGTTGTTTAAGACACTTCCGCGCACGCCCTACGGAGTCAAACGCATTCCCGACTATCTCGCGCCCCGTACGACGACCGCTTACTATCAGCCGCCTCCCGGGGATGGCACTCGCGCGGGCTTCTATTTTCTCAACACCTATAACCTCAAGAGCCGCCCGTTGTACGAAATCGAAGCACTGTCCTTACACGAGGCA
>JBLHLE010000325.1:0-7301 GCA_047620805.1 Pirellulaceae bacterium | reverse complement strand
CAATCATCATTCTTCACCCTCTTCCCTGATTGAGCAAAGTCGTCCTCTACTCTTCAAATAGCCCGCATAGCACCGAGCGGGGGAGGTAGCGGACCCCTCAGAGTGCACCAGAACGGCAGTAACGGCTTGCTAAGTCCCCTAAACTAAATAATGTCTTGTATTTAGGTCGTTGGCTGTACCATTTCTGCCCACGCGCGCTATAATCAGTAGATAGTAAATAAGACCACGAAACTCGCGGGAGACCACTGCCATTTGGTAGTCGGTACTTGCCCTTCAAATCGACTCCCACCTTACGTCTCGCTATCTCCCCGACGATCACACCAACTATCACACCAACTATCACACCAACTATCACACCAACTATCACACCAAACCTCTGCGTGGCTATCGATGAATGCTCCCGAAGAAAACCCCTTCTCCATTCCCAATGAAGATAGAGATGTTGAAGTGGAAGCTGTTGAGGCGTCAATTGTTCCCGACGAGAAATTGATACAACAACGAGCTGAGCGGCTTAATGACCTTCCGCCCAATACGGTAGTGATGGTCAAGCTGATTGGTTGGACACTCGCATTGACCATAGTCTTATTAGCAGTGGTGCTCTGTGCGGTGCTTTCGGAAAACGCAGGGAACAGCGAAATTCGCTCGTATGAGGCGGTCAAGTTTGAAGTTTTGAATCCACCCTCTCACCGCATGCTGGGTGCTATTCGCGTTGGCGAAACCGACGCTTGGTTCTTTAAAGTCGTCGGGGAAATGTCAGCCTTGACCGATGAAACGGCAAAAGAAATCAAGACATTCGTTACCTCGGTAAAGATGGATCCGCGGACGAGCAAACCGAGTTGGCGAACTCCGCCGAATTGGCAATCGGACGGACCGTCACAGATGCGTTTTGCGACCCTACGTATTCCCAGTGGTGAGAAGACGCTCGAGCTAAGCGTATCATCGCTCGACGTCAACGGATTGCCTGCCGATGATTTTCTCTTGCGAAACATCAATCGCTGGCGCGGACAGCTGAAACTCGATACGCTCGATTCCTTTGAACTGAGTGACCAAACTTCGAAACTAGCTATCGATGGAGTTGAATCTACTTGGATTGACTACACCGGTCGGTTCGCAACGTCTTCCATGCCGATGGCTTCGCAAGCTCCGACTCCTCCTCGCCCGCAACCAAATCCAGGGGCACCACGACCAGCAGCAACAGCTCTCCAATACAAAGTTCCTGGTAGTTGGAAAGAAGAAGCGGCCAACGGATTCCGCAAAGCTTCCTTTCAAATCCCGAACGATGTCGACAAGATGGAAGTCAGCATCATTGACCTGCCCGGCGACTCTGGGGGCTTAGTAGCCAACATTCGGCGCTGGCGTGGTCAAGCAGGATTGCCATCGGACGCTAAAGCGATCAGCGACGAGGACATTCTGGCGGCTGCGGAAAAAATGGACATCGACGGAAATGTCAGTTACTACGTCAACCTATCGGGTCCAGAGAAAGCCATCCTGGGCGCAATCGTCGATCGCAACGGATTCACTTGGTTCGTCAAATTGACCGGACCTGCTAAGCCCGCTGCAACCGAAGAAGCGCGGTTCAAAGAATTTCTGAAGACCATTCAATTCAAATAAGAAGGCCTGCAAAGCCATGGCGACAGATACAGCCAAAAATCCCCATCCGCCTCGAGACGCCAATATCCCACGTCTGATCTTGCGCGAAACCTTCAGTGCATTGGCTTCACTTCGATTAACCGTCGTGTTGCTGAGCTTTGGAATTTTCATCGTGCTCGTCGGTACGCTGGCTCAGACTCAGGACGACATGTGGGAAGTGATCGAGAAGTACTTCCGCGCTCCCGTGGCCTGGATTCCATTTCAGGTCTTCTTCCCGCGCACATGGGCTCCCGGGATGCAAGATATCCCAGGCCAATTTCCGTTCCCAGGCGGCATGGCCATTGGAATTGCAATGTTTATCAATCTGGTTTCTGCCCATTACATGCGTTTCAAAATTCAAGCGAAGGGCTCGACGCTGTTAATCGGCATCTTGATTTCGGCCGTCGGTGCACTATTGACTTTTGCGGTCATTTCGGGCGGGCATAATGCGGAAGGACTGCAAGGCAAGCCGCCCGTCAGCTGGATGACGTTGTGGGAGATCTTCCGCTACAGCTGCTTGGCAATGTTTACTGGTGGAATCATGTTCGCCACCTATTTCTTCGCGGCAAAACGAAATGCGGAAACAGTGCTTTCTGGATGCGCCACGGCGCTACTCGGGGCATTCTGTACTTGGACATTTGTATTCGACAATCATGTTGACGAAGCCGGTATGCGAATCCTCTGGCAGTTGCTCCAGGGCGGATTATCGGGCGTCATCCTGCTCATCGGGTTCGTAACGATCTTCAAGGCGCGGGGCGGAGTCGTACTGATCCACGCTGGTATCTTGCTGCTCATGTTCGGCGAATTGTGGGTCGACGTGCAAGCAGTTGAAGAACAAATGCAGATCACCGAGGGCGAGGTTGTTAACTTTGCTTCGGACACGCGCGAAGTCGAACTTGCGATCGTCGATGCGACTAACAACAAGAAAACTGACTCCGTCGTTGTATTACCCGTCAAGACATTCGGGGACAACTTCGGCAGAGCCATCCTGCTGGACGACGTCGTCGCCGAGGGGCCGATGAAGCTGCCCATCAAGGCGGAAATCGTTCACTACTACATCAACTCTGACGTTGTTCCACGTCGAAATGTCGACATGGTGCTCGATCGCTTGAGTGGTGACGATAAAGAGAGTCGATCGGAAATGAGAACGGGCAAGGACATCGAAGTCGCCGGCGGTGCGGGTAAAGACTACGTTGCACTGGAGCAACGAAAGGGAAGTGGTGCCGATTCCGACAGTCGCGTTGATATCGCTGCCGCCTATGTCAAGTTCACAGACACCAAGAACCAAAAGGACCTCGGAACCTACCTGCTCTGGCAAGGGTTTTCACTTCAGAAAATCGCCGAAACGATTAAGCTCGGCGATAAGTCGTACAAGGTCTACTTACGATTTAAACGCAACTACAAACCTTATTCGTTGAAACTGGTCGACTTCAGCAAGGATGACTACGAGGGGACGAGTACTGCCAGAAACTTCTCATCCGACGTTGTACTCACGGACCCTTCCGGCGAACAAATGAACGTCCATATCTGGATGAACAATCCACTTCGCTATCGAGGCGAAACGATTTATCAAAGTGGATTTGCTGGCGAAGAAACCACCAACCTGCAAGTTGTGACAAACTCTGGCTGGATGATCCCCTACGTCTGTTGCATGATGGTCGCCATCGGCATGTGGGCCCACTTTTCTACTGTGTCGATCCGCTTCACTCGCAAAGTATTGGCTGGAGATCTACTCGTTGCCGGCGCAATGACTGAGAAAACGCTCAGCCGCGTAGAACGTAAACGTCAGAAAACTGCTGCGGCTCCGAACGAGGCCCCGACCTCCAATCTAGCGGCCAACTATGTCAGTTGGGGCATCGCGCTCGTTGTGATGCTGGCCACTGGCCTCTATTTCTCTGGGAAAATTCGCAAGGCACATTCGCCAGAAGAAACATCGTCCACCGTCAACTACACGGCATTTGGCCGCCTTCCTGTTATGTACCAAGGTCGCATCAAGCCGCTCGACACGTTAGCTCGAAACACACTCAAGATCATCTCCGGCTACGAAACTTTCGCAATGGAAACCAGCGAGTCAGCTGAAGCTGGTCCAATCACTAGCAAAGAATCCGCGGCGCGGTGGTTTCTGGACGTGATTGGCGACCCAGAGAGTGCTGAAAAACACAAAATTTTTCGCATCGACAACCTCGATGTCCTGCACCTGCTCGGACTACAAAAGCGGCCCGGCTTCCGCTATTCGCTCTCCGAATTCCGCGACAAGGTACCGGAACTCGCCAAACAAGTCGATGAAGCTCGCGGTTTATCTGACACCCCCGAAGACCAAACCGCCATTCACCGCAAGTCGCTAGCGCTGGCTCGTAGCTTGGACATGTACTTTACGATGCAAGATACGTTCGGCCGACCCCTCGACCGTGTCAATTCGTTGGGTGAGCGAGTGCCTGAAGCCGCGAAATTGGAATACCTGACCAGTGCTATTCAACACTCTAGAAAGCTACGCGAGAAGAACCCGCCGCTGGTAATCCCCACCCTGCAGGATGGCAAAGAAAAATGGGAGCCGTTTGTTTACGCTCACCTTCTGGGCGTAACGCTAAACCCCGAGGACCCAAAAGACTTGAATGATCCGGTAGCCAAGCAAAAAGAGTACATCACGCTATTTGGTGACATTCTTCGCAGCTATGAAATCGGAGATATCATTAACTGCAATGCGGCCATCAATAAATATCGTAATTTACTACTCATGGCACCTCCCCAGAAACTCGATTCCGCCGGACTCGAAAAAGTAGAATACGAAGACGGATTCAATCGCCTCTCTCCGTTCTACATTTGCCAAGTGATGTACATCGTAGCTGGCATACTCTCGTTTATAGGTGCGATTAGTTTCGCCGTTAATCGAAAAGTTGGTCGTGGTGTCCTGCTTTCCGCTACCGCAATCATCGCGGTGACGTTCATCATGCATACCTATGGCTTGTCGGGCCGAGTGTACATTTCAGGACGCCCCCCGGTTACGAACCTTTACTCGTCTGCTGTTTTCATCGGCTGGGGTGCTGTCGGTATCTCGCTCATCGTGGAGATGATGACGCGGATAGGAATAGGTAACGTCAAAGCAGCTGTAGTCGGTTTCTCGACCCTGAACATCGCCAGCGCCTTGGCAGCGGACGGGGATACGTTTACGGTACTGGTCGCAGTGCTCGACACCCAGTTTTGGCTGGCGACGCACGTCATCTGTATTACTCTAGGCTATACAGCAACGTTCTTAGCGGGAACTCTGGGCTTCATGTATGTCGTCAACAACTTCTTCTATCCGATGAGCAAAGAACGCCGAAAGATCTTCTATACGCTGACCTACGGCATCGTTTGCTTTGCATTGTTCTTAAGCTTCGTCGGCACAGTTCTTGGCGGCCTCTGGGCAGACGACTCCTGGGGACGCTTCTGGGGCTGGGATCCGAAAGAGAACGGCGCCCTGATGATTGTGCTCTGGAATGCGCTCGTGCTCCACGCCCGCTGGTGCGGCATGGTCCGCGAACGCGGTTTTGCCGTGCTGGCAATCGGCGGCAATATCGTCACGGCTTGGTCATGGTTCGGTGTTAACGAACTGAGCGTTGGCTTGCACTCCTACGGATTCACCGAGGGAGCATTGTTCAAACTCGGACTATTCGGCCTGGCAAATGCTGTGATCATGTTAGTTGGTTGTTTGCCGAAGTCGGCAACGCCGAGCGTATTGTTCGGGAGCACGAACAACCCATCCTCGTAACCGAGTTAACAGTAACCGAGTTAACAACGGACGCGGTCCGCGATTCCAAACGCCAATCGACTACGAGCGATATGACTGAGTATCAATGACACAAGTATCAATAACGTCCGCTGAGGCTGGCGAGTATCGATCATGCGTTCTGTGCAGTTTATAGCGACTCTCCGCGGAACACCGAATACTTCCCCTCTAATTGCGTCGTTTCTTCGGCTATCCGGGGACGTACTATTTCATGTTGAATTCCCGCGCTATCGCTGCGCGGCTGTTCACTACTGAAATCAACCCCAGGTCTGTCACTGCGGTAGCTACGGTTAGCTTTATAAATCCGACCGCGTTACCAGACGGTTAAGCAATGTTCGTACACAACGACAATTCCGAAACAGACAATTCCGAAACAAAAAGAACTTCCATACGACGCAATACTTTCGTCGTCGGCGTTTTGCTGGGTTCTCTAATGCTCGGAATTGCTACCGCCGCCGTCGTGCAACCCTTGTTAACCGACCTTCAGCCAACTCAAAAGGCGACCACCGAACCGAGCGTTTCCGGTCTGCCAACTGTTTCGTTTTTGTCTAACCGCGAGGACACGGGAATTGAATCGACGCTGATCCGTGTTAGTGCACCCCAGACTACGCCTGCCCTCAATACGATGACCACACCAGCGATTGCCCAAGCGGTCGTCGCGGAGCGAACGAAGTGGTCCGCTGCGATCGATGCTTCGGGGTTACCTGCGTACGAAGTGGAAGTGATAGAAACATCCGATCATGAGATCCTTCGCAATCGCCGTATTTGGCTCGATCCGCTTCTCACCTGCTCCCAAAATGCCGAACCGTGGGACGTTGTTTCTCTGTTCGTTGCTCACCTTCGACTCGAGAAAATCGCAGGGCAATTCGCCACGGTGGTGGAGTTCGCCGACGGCACTAAGAAGTCGCACTACCAGCTTGTCGCTCAAAGTGGCGAGCCAAAGTTGTATCCCATAGACTCCGCACCGCACCGAATGGAGCAGATTCTACGGAGGGAATTTTTGCTTGAAAAGCATTTCGACACCGCAGCTTTCGGACGCTTCTTCGCAATCGCTGAACTGTGGAGTTGCGACAAGTCGCTGAATAGTGCGTTCGTCTGGAAGAATCCCGCAACCGAAAAATTCGAGCCCTTCGCTACGGCTGAGGGGCCGAGTCGTTGGCCCGCGAACCGCGTACTCGCGATTCAGGAGGAGGGCCATATACCACTTCTTCAATTCGCCGAAATTAACGAAGCCTATGTGAAATCACTTGAGCAGATCACAACTCCCAGTTACCTGGCGAAGCTTCGCGACGAACTTAAATCGGTTTGGCAACCGATTCACAACGTGGCCAGAAACGAAGTCAGCAATCCCACCACGCCCGATACGTGGTCCGTCGTTGGCGAGCGCGCGGAAATGCTCCAACGCCTTCTGAATATCGACGCACTGGGCGTTGGCTCGTACTATATCGAACGCTCGGAAAATGCAGCCCAGCAACGAGTTCTCAACGCCGATCTGCGAAACTGCATGAAATTACCAATTGAGATTCGCGAATTCAAGTTGACGGTTCTCACCCCAGAAAAACCGATCGATCACTTAATCACCTTTCAACAGCAGCGATTACTTCCACGCGATTGGAGTGGCGCTTCAAGCTGGTCTCTTAACGTGGCTCTCGCCAATGAAATCGACGCGAGCCAAATTCAATCGATCGTGGCAGTTTGTCGGCTGACGGGAAGTCAGCATTGGCATGACGTCCCGCTACAGCGACTAGCCCATAGACGACACGACACCGACGGTCGCCCGCATGTGGAAAATGTCGATTCCGTTCTTGAGCAACACGCGCCCCTTTCAAATGTAAATCAGCGGCTCAACAAGCTGCCGGCGGCTCCGAGAGGAGAACCTCTTGGCAGTGCACATGATGGCCAATGG
>JBLHLE010000324.1:0-7307 GCA_047620805.1 Pirellulaceae bacterium | reverse complement strand
CAGCAGGATGGGCGGGCAGCAGGATTGGCGGGCAGCAGGGCAGTTCGCGAATGTCTGAGTTGCTACTTATCGAAATCATACCCACCTTACTAGGCAGCTTTCTGAACATCGTCATCGGCCACACTCAAACTGCGAAGAATATACTCCGCGGCCCGCCGAGATGCTCCACTCTCACCAAATCGCCGCTTCAAATCAGCTAGGATCTCAACTCGCCGTTTGTATTCGCTTTCATCGGAAAGCCATTCGACCAGATGCTTCGCCAATTGATCTGATTTGTTTACACAAGTTGGATACTCGGGAAACGGAACGAGTTCAGCGCCAGGAGCAGATGGGTCATAGGGAACTGGCTTATTAGTAAAAGGATTGTCGTCCGCTAACAGATTCACCAGCGTTATATATTTGACAGTTGCGAGATAGTTGGACGCGATGTAGTAGAACAACCGATTGAGTCGATAGAGGATGACTGTCGGCTTACCATGGTGCAATAACTCCAGGGAGACTGAGCCAGAACAGGCCATGCAGCAGTGAGCAGCCTTGATCAGTTCAGGCGTCCGCCCGACAAATACGGTAATGGGCAACGCGCGATCTTGTAGTGCGGCGCGAGCAAGAGTTGCTTGCTTCTCGTTGAAACTGGCGACGGCAAATTTTGTCTTGGGGCACTGGCGATGAACTTTCTCGGCCGTCTCGATTAACCAATCGATATTGTTGACGACTTCTTGAGTCCTCGAACCGGGAAGAATGGTAACCAGCCGCGGGCCTTGCAATTGTTGTTCGACGAATTCATTGTCGAGTTGCTGAGTCTCCATCTCGTCGTAGTAAGGGTGTCCCACGAAGGTCGCGTTGCAACCGCGCTCGTTGTACCACTTTTCCTCGAAGGGCAATTTGCATAAAGCGTGATCCACCAACCGCCGCATCTTTTTGATCCGCCAACCGGCCCAGGCCCACATTTGCGGCACACCGTAGTAAAACACCGGAATTCCGCGCGCCTTCGCTTTGCGAGCAACCCACCAATTGAAGCCGGGGTAGTCGATGAGGATTACCGCATCCGGTTTGTGCTCCTCAAAATATTGGTCGGCTTGTTTGAGCAGCTTAAAAAAGATCCGAATATTCCAGATCACTCGAGCGATCCACATGACTGCGAGACTCGTCAAGTCGTAAACCAGCTCACATCCGGCGCTTTCCATTCGCGGACCACCAAACCCGACGAACTCGATCGCTGGATCCCTTTGGCGCAGTTCGCGAATCAAGTTGGCTCCATGTAAATCGCCGCTTGGTTCCCCGACAGAAAAGAAGATCTTCATCTCTAAACCTATTCAAGCAGACTTCTTTTGTTCAACGTCCGTAGGCATCGCCACGTGCGGTCGATCAATGCGAATGGTCTCGACCGACGAATCCTGGCTTGAGCGAGTCAACGGAACTGACGCGAACTGAGGCCAACGTCGTTGAGTCCACCAGACGGTCAGCAAGTCCATGGGATTAGGCCATGAGTCTCGAAGTCCAGTCCGGTGAGTTCGGCGAGTTTCATCCAATGAAACTTCGGCGACGCGATATCCGCGCATCGAGACGTAGGTTGTCAAATAGCGATACATACCTCGAGCGAGTTCGACCCCCACTACTACCTCTCGACGACACGCCCAGAACAAACACTCTGGATCTCGAACCTGCAGCCCTAACAGTGCCCAGCGAGGAATGCGAGCGATGCGGTGCAACAACTTGCCAGCCCCACTTCGCTTCGGTCGGCCCACGGCCATATCCGCGCGGCAGAGGTCGTTGAGAACATTGTCCATTAGCTGTAGCGAATAAGAACTACCCGCAGACAGCGCCGCAATGCGTCCGCCGCGAGCTTCCTGAAACGCAACCGTTAGTGCTGCGCTTATGCCCGCCGGACGATTCAGTCGGACAACCCGCATGTGCTCGTATTCGTCCATTAATTCCAACAACGTCTCGCGAGTCGAATCGACCGAGCAATCGTCGATCACCAACAACTCAAACGACTCGCCGCGACCAGCTAGCCATCGATAGACTTCCGGCACCTGCGCCCGGAGGATTTCTCCATCGTTTCGCTGAGGTATTACGATTGTCGTTTCGATTGCAACTGACATGAAATTAACGCTGAATAGAATTTCGAGTGGCTAGTTTGGGCTATTTGCACACAGGTGCAGATTTTTGCGCGCGCGAAGTATGTCAAATTCTCCCAAATACCGATAGGCCAGTCTGGAACGTGCAGTTTGGGGTTTTTGGGTTGCCGTTTATGGCTCGCGATTTCGGCGATTCGCCGAGAAGTCTGGCAAACGCACGACTTGCAATTATCGATTGGTGATAGATCGCTGGTCAACTATCATTGCTATCACCCAATCGTAATTGCTTGCCAACAATTCAGTCACTGTCCCTGTCCCTGTCCCTGTCCTCCCTCAGTTCGCGGTCCATGAGAATTAACTCCGTCAATATATTGCTCGTCGCGCTCATCCTCAGCGGAATTGCCGCGTTCAAATTCCCCGCGCCTTTTCTCGCACTGCTAGATGGTCGACTTTCCATCCTAATCGGCGTAACGATGTTCTTCATCGGCGCCATGCTGACGCCAAAACAAGTCGACGGAGTGCTCAAACGCTGGCCGACAGTGCTTGGCGGGACAGCGATTCAATACGCTTTGATGCCACTGATTTGCTTTTGCGTGGCCAAGGGAATGGGAGCCACCGGCGATATGCTCGTCGGTATTATGATCGTCGGTTGTGTGCCCGGCGCGATGGCATCCAATGTCTTAACATTGACGGCGGGGGGCAATACGAGCTATTCCGTTAGTCTCACCACATCCGCGACGATACTCTCCCCGTTTGTTGTCCCATTGACTTTGGCGTTGACGCTCAGTCAGTCGACCGTCACCATCGATGTACAGAAGACGTTCATCGAATTGCTGCTGACGGTCTTAATTCCAGTCGTAACAGGGCACTTGTTTCGCCGCTGGGTGCCAAAGTCTGCGCGGATGTCCGAGTTGATATCGCCGTGGGTCGCGAATATCGCAATTCTGTTGATTATCGCTTTCGTGGTCGCTAAATTCGCCGACGAATTGCAGACCCACCTGGTGCAGTTGTTCATACCACTTCTTCTGATCAACGCACTGGGCTACGTGGGTGGATACTTTGGTGGCAAGTTACTAGGCATTCCCGAAGCGATGCGTCGAGCTTTGACGCTAGAAGTGGGTATGCAAAACGCTGGTCTGGGAGTCGCCTTGGCAGTGAATCAATTCCCCGACAATCCTCAAGCCTCTGTTGCGCCGGCTGTCTACGTATTTCTTTGCATGCTAACGGGAACACTTCTCGCTGCCTATTGGCGCAACTTCGCCCCGATCGACGAAGAAGACAATCCGTCAAATAATGAAGTGTATGCCCAGGACAAAGCAAGCCATGACTAGGCTTACACGTCCATCAGCACAATGGCGGGATCTTGCATGACGGCTTTTAGAGTCGGTAGATAAGCTGCCATGGCGGCGATCAAAGGTGCCCCGAAAATCGTGAGTACCACTATTACCCAACTCAATCGCACATATTCGTTTGCGACTTGCAGAGTTTGTTGTCCAACGACCAAAGCCAATAGATAGCCCGAAGCGCACCCGATTAAACCGCCCAGGAACCCCAACAGCAGCGACTTGCTCAGGAACATCAAGCCGATCTGCAATGTTGTTTTGCCGAGAGCTCGTAGCACTCCGATTTCCATGCGTCGCTCGCGGACGTTCAACCAGGTTTGCAGAGCAATGAACGCCGCGCAGACGAACACGACCAACGGCACGACAATGTTTGCGAGCAGTCGCATCGACTCCGATTGCTTTTCGCGTTGCCGAGCGATCGATGCCAATTGTTCCGTGCGAGCAGCAGCTACTTGGTCGCGTTGTTTTTCACGAGCGTCCGCAATGCCAACTGTTTCCGTGACGCGTGTATCGGGCAAGACTTTTTCGAGTTGCGTTCGTATGACGGAGATGCGATCCCCTTTGCACTTACAATTCAGCGCCATGATTTGGTTTATCTTGCCTTCCTTATTCGTGATGCGTTGGGCATCGTGGAGGTTGAGCGCTAGTTGCACATCGGCGCTAGTCCCCGCTTCCCCCTGAATGGAGGCGATTGTAAATTCTTCACCTTCAATCTCAATCGTCTCGCCTTTTGTGAGGCCGATTCCGATGAGGCTTCCCAAGACCACGGTCCCCTTTTCGATTGGGCGGGTCATATGCTTTTTCTCGGCGTTCTTCTGTGAGCTGGTAAGAACGGGATCGACGCCCACCAACAGCACCGTATTTCCACGCCAAATCGTTTTGTGCTGCAATGTGGCGATCAAGTGAACAACCGTTTCGATTTCAGAGGACTTCGCCAACGTATGGACGTATGCTTCCGGAAACTCCACTGCCTTAAATTCGGTGTGTAAATCTCCGAGGTGAGTATCTTTGTGAACGATGCGGAGATTAAGCCCCATGTCACGCATGATCTTGCGAGTTTCATCGTCAATTTTTGACAACAACTCATCACTTTCCTGCCGCAGTTGCTCCAGGTCGTGGTCCGTCTTGGCCATATACGCATCGATCACTGTCGGTCCCGCCGTAAACAACATTCCGGCGACCGACATGGCGCATAGACTCAGAAAGAAATTGAGTGGTCGACGCATTATTTCGGAAGAAACCAATTGGTAAGTATGCAAAACGTGCTCCCTGTGTTGGCTCGCCAGCAGATGCACTCTGCCGACTCAAGCGATTCATAAGATTAGCAAACTCGACGTCGATTGGAAACGAGGATGGGAGGAAGGAGTGATAACTGCAGGAAAATCGCGAAATACCGACGAGTGAGAACTTTGCGTTGCTTAGCGTGTCGTACTGAGTAGCGGGCAAGTGTCGGCAAGCCGTCATATCCAAACCGCCGCCAGCGGTCTACAATGGTTAGAAATGCGTACCACTCCAATCAACGCCTCCTCCGCAGCAGGTGAGTCCGCTGCGGAAGAATTGCCCAGCCCCAACATCCGTTGGAATTTCTTTACGCTGGCGTCCATTCAAATCGTAATGCGTACTGGTTGGATCTTTAAGACCGAGAGCATCGTCATGCCCGCGATTATGGACATGCTTTCGGGTGAAGCTTGGCTGCGGGGCTGTTTACCAATGCTGAACCGGTTTGGATTGAGCATCCCACCGTTGATTGCTGCGGCTCGCATCCGTTCGGCAAAACTCAAAAAACTATTCCTCGTTGGTAGCGTCTTTGTCGCTGCAGCCACCTTCTTTGGGATCGCGACGATGTTTTACTTCGGCGGATCCGGGCGGAGCGGATGGATGACCGTCTGCTTCCTCGCGTTGTACGCGGTGTTCTTCATGGCGGTTGGACTGAATCAGCTTTCATTCAGCACATTGCAAGGCAAATTGATCCCGGTGAATCAACGCGGTCGATTGATGATGACCTCCAATGTCCTGGGGGCGATATTAGCGATCGGTTTCGCGGGCTTCCTAATGCCGCAATGGCTGTGGCCAGACGGCGGTCGCTTTGACTTGATGTGTGGATTTGCCGGCGGCTGCTTCTTGCTCAGCGCTTTGATCGGACTTGCCATTCGCGAATGCGAAGATTCTTTCCCTCAAGTCCACGAACCCCTGATGGCCCGCGTGCGAGAAACATTGGCCGTATTTGGCGACGACAAAAACTTTCGCCGTGTCGCATTGTTGAGCGCGCTTTTTGGTTGCTCATTCATGCTCTTCCCACACTACCAAACATTAGGACGCGAACGACTACAGCTCGATTTCGACAATCTGGTATGGTGGGTCATCATCCAAAACGGCGGGACGGCGTTGTTCAGTTTTCTGGCTGGACCAATTGCCGACAGTCGCGGAAACCGGTTGGTGCTAAGAATCGTTGTACTGTGTGCTGCACTTGCTCCGCTTTCCGCCATTTGGCTCACGCGCAATATCGAATTCGGCGTAGTCCTGTTTCCCGCTGTCTTCGTACTACTGGGGATGAGTCCCGTGGCGATCAGAACACTGAACAACTACACGCTCGAAATATGCCCCCGCGAAAGTCACCCCAAATACCTGAGTGCTCAAGGACTTTGCATTGCTGTCCCGATCTTTATTTCCCCACTGGTAGGACGCGCGATCGATATTATTGGCATGGACCCCGTTTTCTATGTCATTAGCGGCTTAGCGTTTCTTGGCTGGCTGATAACATTTGCACTCAGCGAGCCACGACATCATCAAAAAACCGCCGTTCGACTCCCGTTGGAAAGCTGACGGCCCCTGCGGCAAGCATTTGTATCGCAAGCATTTGGGGCCAAACTGTTTTTTTTACGGAAATTGCGAAACCATCGCGGCCCTGATGGGTTTATTCTCTGCATGCCCCGCAAACAATCGGGGCAAACACCTCCCACTAATATGCCAAACCCGCATTCCAAACGGAACAAATTCAACAGGAGAAGCTCAATGAAATGGCTCACCACAGCAGTAACGATTCTGGCAGTTTTCGCGTTCGCAGTCCAAGTCAACGCCGATGACAAAGACAAAGACAAAAACAATGGCAAAAACAATGGCAAAGAAGGCGATCGCCCAGAACGCAAAGTGCCTGCCCAAATCCTCGAACGATTTGACGCCGATAAAGACGGGAAGCTTAGCGAAGAAGAACGCGCCAAAGCACGTGCGGAAATGGCCAAACGCAACGGTGCAGGTCGCCCCAGTCGCGAAGAGCTGATTAAGAAGTTCGACAAGGATGGCGACGGCGAACTGAACAGCGAAGAGCGAGAAGCAGCGAAAGCCGAAATGAAAAAACGCGGCGGTCAAGCTCGACCAGACCGAGCGGAATTGATGAAGAAATTCGACAAAGACGGCAACGGTGAATTGAACGACGACGAAAAAGCTGCACTTCGCAAGCATTTTGAGTCGCTTCGCGGTGGCGAAGGTCGCCCTCACGGAAATCGACCCAGCAAAGAAGAACTGCTCAAGAAGTTCGATAAAGATGGCAACGGCGAACTGAGTGACGATGAAAAAGCCGCCGCTCGCAAAGCCTTCCAAAGCCGACGTGGTAGCGACGGTCCCAAGAAGGACGCTCCCAAAAAAGACAAGAAAGATCGACCTGCCAAATAGGTCTGTCGATACGCTAGGTCTACACGCAAGGTCAATTATCCTCTAGCGGAACACAACACTCCCAAACGGAATGTTGCGTTCTCAAGCAGCCCCCCAATCCGGCGTCGCTGCTCAGCCGAGTTTGTTACTCAACTGCTGAGCCGGCGCCTTTGCTGTTTCTTGACATTGCTGTTTCTTGCCTTTGCTGTTTCTTGCCTTTGCTGTTTCTTGCCTTTGC
>JBLHLE010000323.1:0-7315 GCA_047620805.1 Pirellulaceae bacterium | reverse complement strand
TTGCAGATGGTTCGCTGATAACTGTCTGGTACGAGCGGATGAGCCAAGGTCCGATGGCGGTTCTGCGACTCGCCCACTGGTCGTTGCCCAAGTAGAATTGACTCCAGCTAAAATTGACTCCAGCTAAAATTGACTCCAGCTAGAATTGACCCAATACGAATTACAAACTACGCGGAGACCCCGATGAAATACTTGATGCTTCTGACACTGCTGGCGACCGTTAACAGCATCTTCGCTGTTCATTTTTACGATGTTCAATTGTGCGCCGGTCAGCTCTACGCGGACGAACTGTATACGGCAAAAGCTGTAACCGAAAAAGATGGTTTCACACCAGGAATCGAGGGACCGGCTTGCGACGCTGCAGGTAATATTTACGCCGTAAATTGGAAAGTGCAACACACCATTGGGAGAACAACTCCCGACGGCAAGAGCGAAATCTTCGTTACGTTGCCCAACGGAAGCGTTGGCAATGGGATTCGCTTCGACCGCGCGGGTCAAATGTACGTCGCCGATTACGTAAACCACAACGTCTTGCAGATCGACCCCGCGACGCGAAAGATCACAGTTTTCGCCCATGAAGACAAAATGAACCAACCAAACGACATCGCCATTGGTCCCGACGGAACGTTGTATGCCAGCGATCCGAATTGGGGAAATGGAACGGGGAACTTGTGGCGCGTTGGAACCGACGGCAAAGTCACGCAGTTGGCCAAAGACATGGGAACGACGAACGGGATCGAAGTTAGCCCCGACGGCAAGACGCTGTACGTCAATGAAAGCAAACAGCTGAAGGTTTGGGCTTTTGATATCGTCGGCAAAAAGATCGAAAACAAGAGATTGCTGCGAGAGTTTCCCGATCATGGTTTTGACGGCATGCGGTGCGACGTCGACGGCAACTTGTACATCAGCCGCTACGGTAAAGGCGTTGTCGTTAAATTGTCCCCGGACGGAAAGATTCTTCGCGAGATCGGTGTTTTGGGTGCGAAGCCGAGTAATGTTTGTTTTGGAGGACCCGATGGAAAGACTGTCTATGTGACCGAAGTAGAGAATCGTAGGTTGGTAAGTTTTCGAGTCGAGAGTCCCGGCCTGTCGTGGCAATGTTGGCAGGATTCAAGTGCGCGTCAGTCGAAGGCGGCTTCGCCCCAAGCAAAATTCACACCTCAGCTGTTCGCGTTTCAGAACGGTGTCCACTTTGGTTCGACAGCGGAGCGAATCAAAGTTCTCAAGGAACTTGGCTACGATGGAATCGGCTCGGCGAATTTCGGTGACCTTGCCAATCGAGTAAAGCAGTACGAAGCGGCGGGGATGAAGCTTTACAGTGTCTACACGGGCATCAATGCAACTCCCGATTTCAACGTCCCCGATCCGCTCGCCAACGCGATCAAGGAACTCAAAGGAAGCGATACAGTCATCGAGTTGTTTGTGAATTGCAACGGAAAGGATGACATCGCTGCCGCCGCCGTTCGCCAGGTTGCAGAACTCGCCAAAGCCGCTGGTTTGCAGATCGTGCTCTATCCCCACACGGGTTGTTACGTCGATACGTTAAGCGATGCCGTGCGAGTCGCCAAAGCTGTAGATCGAGACAATGTCGGCGTGATGTTCAATCTCTGCCACTTTCTTAAGGTCGAACCAAAATCGGATCTATCGGCAGAAATCGGTAAGTCGATGGACTTGCTGCGTCGAGTGAGTATCTCTGGCGCGGAGAACGGAGGCAATGGTTGGGGGCAGTTGATCCAACCTCTTGATCGCGGTTCATTTAAACAAGCAGAACTATTGAAGTTGCTGCGCGACAAAGGCTATCAAGGAGTGATCGGACTGCAGTGTTATGGGATACGCGACGATTCTCGGCAGCACTTGGAGCGTTCGGCGAAGGCGTGGAAAACGATCCTAGCAGAAGTGAATCGCTAATCAGCGGCGTAATTCGCTCATCCTTACGCGGCAATAGTCGCTCATCCTTACGCGGCAAGCTTTGCTCAACCCTACGCGGCGTAATTCGCTCATCCTTACGCGATGATTTGTCGAACGACTTGACCGTGGACATCGGTGAGTCGGTAGTCGCGGCCAGCGTGGCGGAAAGTCAGCCGCTCGTGGTCCAAGCCCAATAAATGCAAGATCGTTGCGTGTAGATCGTGGACGTGCATTTTGTCTTGCACGGCGCGGAAGCCAAACTCGTCGGTTTCGCCATACGTCATACCTCCTTTAACGCCGCCACCAGCCATCCACATACAGAAACCGTGATGGTTATGGTCTCTACCGTTGCCGTTCTCCGAAGTTGGCGTGCGGCCGAATTCACCACCCCAGACGACGAGCGTATCTTCGAGTAGTCCCCGTCGCTTCAAGTCGGCGAGCAAAGCGGCGATCGGTTGATCAATCGTCTGACACAGACCGGGGACTTTGTCGTTGTGTCCGGAGTGTGTATCCCAGGGCTGGCCGTTGCCGTAATAGACCTGCACGAAACGTACTCCGCGCTCTACCATCCGGCGGGCGAGCAGACAGCCGTTGGCGAAATGACCCTTGCCATATTCGTCGCGCGTGCGTTGCGTTTCTCGATTGAGGTCGAACGCTTCACTGGCTTCGGACTGCATTCTGAACGCGGTTTCGAGCGATTGAATTCTAGCCGTCAAGGCTTGGTCGCTCGCGCGTTGATTGAGATGTTCTCTGTTTAGTTTTTGCATCAAGTCGAGTTGTTCGCGTTGCGTTTGCCGATCCCATTTTGCATTCTGCAGATACGGCACCATCTTGTCGGGCTCGATTTTCGAGTGATTAATGTACGTGCCCTGATATGCGGTTGGTAGAAAGGCGCTATTCCAGAGGATGGAGAAGCGAACGGGTCGGCCGGGGCACATGACAATGTATCCGGGCAAGTTTTCGTTCTCGGATCCCAAGCCGTATAGGAACCACGCACCCATGCTTGGTCGCGTAGGCAAGATCGTTCCGTTGTTCATTTGCAGAAGTGCCGGACCGTGGTTCGGGTTGTCAGCATGCAGTGATCGCAGAACACAAATGTCGTCGATGTGGTCACCGATTTTTGGCAACAAGTCGGTAACTGGGACACCGCTTTCGCCACGCGGTTTGAACTTGAAAGGGGAGGGGAGTAGTCCACCGGTTGGTCGTTCCGTTACCAGGTCGGCTGAATCCGGTCGTTGTCCGGCGTATTTTTCCAGCGCGGGCTTGGGATCAAACAAGTCTGCTTGGAACGGTCCGCCGTTCATGAATAAGTGAATGACCCTTTTCGCTTTTGCGGGAAAGTGAGTCCGCGTTTCCGCGGCAGCCGCAACGGTGGACGACAGCATTTGCGCCGCGCCAACCATTGCCAATCCACCGCCGAACGATTGGAGTAACTGACGCCGCGATACTCCTGGCAAATCGGTCTGCGATAGATTTAGTTGGGTGGTTGGTTCGTTCACTTTGGATTCCACTTCTAGTCGACAAATAGAAATTCGTTGCAACCGAGCAGGGCGTGCGAGTATTGAGTCCACTTTGCATATTGCGCAGAGTCTTCAGCAGCTTCGAGGAACTTGAGTCCCAAGTCTAATTCTCGGTCGGTTGGTGAGCGAGAAAACGTCAGCCAATACGCTCTGGTGATCTGTGACTTTGTGTCGTTTGGCGATTCTTTCTGAACTCGCTGCGTTAAGGCCTCGGACTGTTGTGCCAGTAACGGCCCGTTTAACACGTATAGCCCTTGCAGCGCTGTCGTAGTATGCATTCGTTTTGGACTGTGGGCCGTTGGGTCCGGGAAGTCGTGTATTTGCAGCATTTTCGACATGTCGCGTCGGTGAATCGTCGCGTACAGCGTGCGGCGCAGATTGGCGGGACTTTCGACTTCCGTCGAGACACCGCCGAGTTTGCGATCGAGTTGCCCCGACGCGGCCAACATTGCATCGCGCCATGATTCGACGTCCAAGCGTCGACTGTTCATGCGGGAAAGCCATTTGTTGCTTGGATCGTTCTCCAATTGCGCAAGAGTAACTTGGCTCGTTTGACGATAGGCAGCCGAGAGCACGATTTCTCGATGTAAACTTTTCAACGACCAGCCTTGCTTTACGAAGCGGGCCGCGAGGTCGTCAAGTAGTTCTGGGTGCGAGGGTCGGTCGCCAAGTCGCCCGAAGTTGCTGAGTGTCTCGACGAGCCCACGCCCAAAGTGTTCCTTCCAGATGCGATTCACGATGACCCGCGCGGTGAGCGGCTGGCCTTGATTCGTAATCGCTTGTGCCAATTCGAGACGTCCACTGCCGTTGGAGAACGGTTTTGGATCTTCAGATAGAATCGTAAGAAAGCGCCGCGGTACAGGATCGCCCAATCGGTTGGGATTGCCTCGAATGAAGACGTTCAGGTCTCGTGGAGCTGAACGGTAGTCGAGCTTAGTACCGTCTTGAGCTTTCTTGCCAGCTCGAACGATGTACAACGATTCCTCCGCAACGGCATTTGCCGTCGCAACATCGTAATTTGGCGTCGAGATCTTTATGGATTCGATTTCCGCGGCCAGTTCATCGACCTTCTCTTGCGGAATAGGTTTTTGTTTTTTGAGCTTAGCCAATTCCGTTTCTAAACCGGCTACCTTAGCCCGCGCAATCTTTACTGGTTCGAATAGGTCGGCAGCGATTAATGGTCTTTCCGTCAGGCGACAGCTCGCGAAAACACCAGCCATCGCGTAATAATCTTCCGTGGAGATTGGATCGAATTTGTGATCGTGACATCTCGCGCAAGCGACCGTTAAACCGAGAAAAGTGCGCGATACCGCATCGACCCGCTCTTCCCACTCATCGGCAACAATGACCTTGATGATTTCGCAAGGGAGCTTCAATTCTTTCCAGTAGTTTGGACTGAGCCCCAGAAAACCAAGCGCAGGCATGTCTTCGGCGCCGGTGTTGGAGATCATGTCGGTAGCAAGCTGCCGATGAATAAATTCATCGTACCGCATGTCGTCGTTGAAGGCCTGCACGACCCAATCGCGATAGAGGTGAGCCTGTGCTGTCTTGGAGAGCCAAGAAGCGTTCTTGTCTGTATAGCGAGCGAGATCGAGCCAATGTCGTGCCCACCGCTCGCCAAAGTGAGGCGAGTTCAGCAAGCGTTCCACGATCAGCTCGTATGCGTCTTCGCGCCGGTCGTCGACAAATTGTTGAACTTCCTCAGGGGTCGGCGGCAAACCGACCAAATCGAAATAGACTCGCCGAATGAGCATCGCCCGACTCGCGTCATCCGCGGGTTTCAAACTCTCTCGCTCCATTGCGGCCAGTACGAACCAATCGATGCGTTGACGTGGCCATTTTTCATTTTGCAAAGCGGGAAGCGGTTGCTCGAGAATAGGTTGGAAGGACCAGAACTTGCGGCCCTCCTCGAAATCGATCGCGAGTTTGTCGCGCGTTGGTTGCTCAACAGTTGGCGGGTACGGTGCACCGCGCTTGATCCAATTGCTAAGCTCGGCGATTTCTTGATCGGGAAGTTTACCTTTCGGAGGCATCTGCAAATCGCCGTTGTCGTATTGAATTGCCGTCAGCAGAAGACTTGATTCCGGTTTTTCCGCAACAATCGCGGGTCCGCTATCGCCACCTTTAAACGCGACTTGGGAGTTGTCCAAACGCAGGCCACCATGAACCGTTTTAGCGTCTGAGGAGTGGCAGGAATAACAACGCGCGTGAAGAATCGGGCGTATCTTCTTCTCGAAGTATTCCCAATCGGCTGGGCCGTGCTGTGGCTCCGCCGGTTTGGGCTGTGGCTCCACCGGTTTGGGCTGTGGCTCCGCCGGTTTGGGCTGTGGCTCCGCCGGTTTGGGCTGTGGCTCCGCCCCTACGATCGGTGTCGCGAAAATGAAAACAACGATAAGTATCAAGTAGCGAAAGTTCAAGATTGTCTCGTCCGAACTGTAAGATTGATCGACCAGGGACCAATGCACGTTGAAGGCAGGTAGTAAGGGGACATAACGGGGAGTGACAATGCCATCGTACCTTGTGCCATCGTACCTTGTGCCATCGTACCTTGTGGCTACTGGCGCTCCAAGAGAAATCCTCAACAGTAACTGTTAGAGCTTACGTTTCCGCACGTCGTCGTATGCTAATTATGCATTTTTCGATCGGGATTTTAAAGAGGTTTGTGCTCCCTACTTCCCAGGACGGTATCTGACTTCTTTTCGGTATCGCGGTCTTTCGGATTTGCGTCACCCCGCATCTACGGTTCCTGAATGAATCAATGCTCTTCTGCTAACTATTGAAGAATCGCATTTCCAGCCACGAAGTGGCGACAGCATCTAGCCTTGGGCGTCAGCCCAAGGAAAGCAGGGACAGAATTCCGTTAGTCGCGAAGCGGCGGCAGCGATTTGATGAGTTGTCGACTGCTGTCGCCGCTTCGCGGCTATTTGGAGATCGGGACTCAAATCCCTTGGGCTTACGCCCAAGGCTATATGCTGTCGTCGCTTCGCGACTATGAAAATGCGCAACCAAAATGCGCAACTAATCTGGACGCCGGAAAATACTCTGCCAAGAAAGTCCTTGAGATGTACAGTAACTGTTAGAGGACGCCGAATTTCTCATATGCCTCTATCGCTTTCATTCCGTTGCGAATCGCTTCGCGTATGTGATTTTCAGTGTGCACTTTGTCCCAGGCATGCTGAATCACTTCCTCTTCTGCAGCGGCCGGAACGACGCAAACTCCGTCTCGATCGGCGATGACCAGATCGCCTGGGCAGAAGCGAACCCCCCCCATTTCTACAGGGACGTCAATGTCTATCACCCGCTGGCGGAATTGGCTGTCGTATGGCGACGTTCCGAGTGCATAGACAGGAAAGTCAACTTCACACGTCTTTTCGATGTCCCGTATCGCGCCATCGACAATTGCGCCGACACAACCTTGATTTCTCGCCGCGGTTGAAAGCAGCTCACCCCAAACTGCCGAGCGCAACGAACCACCGACTGCGGCAATCATGACGTCGTCAACTTGGCACTCGTCGACCGCTCGTAATTCCAGTTCGTAGGGGTTTTCTAACTCGTTATAGTAGTCTGTCCACAACGTCGTTTTGCAGCGGCCGACGAGCGTCCTCTGGATCGTGTATGGTTGAAACGGAAGCCGCGGCGATTGGTTGTTAAAGCCGCAGGCGTCCAAGGCGTCGCAAACTACGGCGCTATACAGAGATTCGCGCATCATTTCTAAAGTAATGTTCATTCACCTTCCTCGGCTTTAAAGGTTTCGATTTAAGTACTGCGAAGTAGACAGCTTTTCCAACGTAAATCGGCTTACGCGACTGCTGCGAGTGAATTGCGGAATCCAATGCGCAGCAGTCGTTGCAGTTAGTTTGCACTCTCGTTCGCCAGGAACTCATCTG
>JBLHLE010000322.1:0-7339 GCA_047620805.1 Pirellulaceae bacterium | reverse complement strand
CGCAGATCTACATAAATCATTGTGGCGGCTACGCTTGCTCGCCACTTCTGCTGAGGCCGATCGGTGTTTGTTGCCAGAACCGTTGCATTTCGATTTGTACGTAAGTCCATTCCAGGTCTTTTCTTTGCTTGCTTTCGACGATTCAAGTTAGGTCTAAAAGAAACCTATTTGAACTCACTTGAATCGGTCCATCGAATTGATCGAATTGATCGTCAGGCTGGTGACACACGAAATCAGTTCGACGGCAATCAGGTTTTGTCAGAAGAATCTGCGAGACGCCAGTTTGACGTTCGCGGAAGCCGGCTTCGCAGTAGCACAGGTAGTATTGCCAGGTACGAATGAACTGTTCGTCGAATCCGAGGCCTCGAACTTCGTCGATGTTTGACCAGAAGTTCTCTCGCCATCGCGAGAGCGTTTCGGCGTAGTGAGTGCCGAGGTCTTCCATGTGGAATAACCGGAAGTCGGTCTTGCGGCGTAGCGATTGTCCGATGGCGGAATGTGGTGGCAAAAACCCGCCAGGGAAGATGTAACGTTGAATGAAGTCCACAGAACGGCGATATCCATCGTAGCGGTGGTCGGGAATCGTGATCGACTGAAGCAGCATCATGCCGTTGGGTTTGAGTAAGTTAGAACACTTCTCGAAATACGTGTCGAGATATTTTTCGCCGACGGCTTCGAGCATTTCGATCGAGACAAGCCAAAAGGAATCCACCAGATTAAATCGCTAAACAGGATGACCGTTCCCCAAGACCAGGGAAACTCGCCTTGGGCCGCGGCGAATACAAATCCAATGGGGCCAAGAATTTTTCCCGCCAGGCCAACAAGGACAATCGGCCAATGCCGGTACGGATCGCGAGCTGCGATCAGATAACCAATTCCATAAACCCCGACCACCATTCCAACGCTCTGCCAGATTTGCGGATAACGCGGTAACTCCATCCCGGCCAAATTGAACGCAAATGACGGAAAAAGGATGACGGCAGCACCAAAATACCAAATTGTAAATGCCGGCAACGATGAGCACGTATTTGACGTACATGGATCGTCCGCTGTTCGTTGTTTCAAAGTCTTCAAAATCGGACATCGTATTCTCGCTCGTCAAAGGCGCGAGGGTTCCTACCCACACTCAACTTAGACAGTCTAGGCGGCCCGGGCCTTCTGCCAAGTCACTTCCTAATGCGATTTGTTCTCAAGAATGCGGGACAATCGCTTTCCGCCCGAATTTCGCCAATTTACCGTGATCGTAGACATTTTGGTCGTCGGCATCATTCGCGTGCTTTTGGAATTGATCAAGGAATTCTCTCGCGGCAGCACGACACTTGCCGCCTGGTACGCGGGGTCATTGGCGCATCGCATTCTTTCACGTTGTTCTTGTTCAGCTGTGATGAGCTCGCTATCGGATCGTCTCGCGGCAAGTTGTAGATGCAATCGACGAGGAAGGTCGCGCCCAGCAATCGCCGATTTTCAGGCATGCCGATTTTCAGACATATGTACGTAGTCTTAAAGACGCATGGCGATCAAGTGAACTAGTCAACTCAAGAGTATTAGTTAGCGGCCTTCGATCCCTTAACCAACCTGATTCGCAAAATTTTGCTGATTACTACTGGTCAAAACTCCACGCCTTGCAATAACGCCATGTAATCGATGTGGAGTTCATGTTGGACCCACAACCACCGCACATAGTTAGAAGGAATTTGGACATGTTGAAGTATGCTGTTACCGCTCTGGCCCTGCTTTGCGTAGTTTCGACGGCTCACGCAGAAAAGAAGAACACCAAGGACATCGTTGATACCGCCGTCGGTGCCGGTGACTTCGGAACACTTGTTGCCGCCGTCAAAGCAGCTGGACTCGTTGAAACGCTCAAAGGCGACGGGCCATTTACGGTATTTGCTCCGACGGATACCGCTTTCAAAAAACTAGGCGCAACAGTTGATGAACTGCTGAAGCCGGAAAACAAAGACAAGCTGACCGCGATCCTCACCTACCATGTTGTCCCAGGAATAGTCACCGCGAAGAAGGTCGTTAAGCTGTCCGAAGCTAAGACCGTCCAAGGTTCAAGCTTTTCCATCAAGGTCGTAGACGGGACCGTGATGATTGACGAGGCAAAGGTACTGAAAGCCGACATTAAGTGCAGCAATGGCGTCATCCATGTTATCGATTCTGTGATCACACCGTAGTAAGCTGAATGGTCTTGCACATCGATCGTCCTCGTCGCTTTGACGGGGCGATTTTTTTTTGCGATTGATAGACTGCCGCCGCACCATGCACAAGGGAATTCACGCTGAACAGGAAACCGAATTGACGTTCGTTAGGCGGCGTTTTGGCGGAATGTAAACGGAAGATGAACTGTTCAAAGTCGATTTCTTGTCTAGAAATAAATTAGAAGAAACCACTACAACCACTCTTTACGGATTTCAAGACATGAACATACGGACATTTTTGCTCGCCCCACTGGCCATCCTCATGGCGTTTCCCGTTTGGGCTGGTGAGCATCGGGGCACTGTGAAGTCGTACGCCTCGATGATCATCCGAAAATACGACGCGAACGACGATGGTAAACTGAACGCCGATGAATACCCGACGAGTTTTCGCAAATACTTCGGTCGATCGGATAGCAATCAGGATGGATACGTTGATGGATCGGAATTGGCGACCCAGATGGAGAACATTCGGTCGCAGTGGCGTGAGCGAATGGCGGAAAGAGCCAAGGAGTATCGCAGTCGCCAATCGCGACAACTGGTCGATCGAGCTTTTGATGCAGATGACAACAAAGACGGACGATTGAATGCGGACGAGGCTTCTGCCGTAATCAAGAAGTCATTTTCCGAGGTTGATGCAGACGCCGATGGCTACCTCGTTCGCGCCGAGGTTGAGAAAGCCTTTGGTGTCAAGCCTCAGGCAGTCAAGACAATCGTCGAAACAGCCAACGCTGCAGGATCTTTTAAGACTTTGATCAAAGCTGCCGTTGCCGCTCAGTTGGCCGAAGCCCTTAACGGTGATGGTCCCTTCACCGTGTTCGCACCCACGGATGAAGCGTTTGGAAAAATTCCCAAGGATACACTTGAAGCCTTGCTAAAAGACAAAGAGCAGCTCGCGTCCGTACTGAAATATCACGTGGTGTCGGGCAATGTTCTAGCTAGGGATGTTGTCAAGCTGACCGAGGCTGAGACGCTGCATGGAGATGCCGTGACGATATCCACGAAGGACGGTGCTGTTCGGATAGACAACGCAAAAGTACTGAAGGCAGACATCCGTTGCAGCAACGGAGTGATCCACGTCATCGACACCGTACTGATTCCCGGTACCACGAAAGAAGAACAACCTACCGGGAAAACAATTGTTGAAACGGCGATCAGTGCAGGGTCGTTCAAGACACTGGTCAAGGCCGTTGAGGCCGCTGGACTCGTCGAGGCGTTTAGTAAGGGTGAACTCACCGTATTTGCCCCCACCGACGCCGCGTTCGCGAAGCTGCCAGAAGAGTCTCTCAAAGAGTTGTTAGCGGACAAAAAGAAACTGCAGCAGATCCTGACATATCATGTCGTTGCAGGAAGAGTGTTGGCAAGAGATGTTGTCGAGCTGAAAACTGCCAAAACTCTGCAGGGCCAGTCCGTCCAGATCTCCGTCACGGATGAAGGCGTGAAGATTGACAATGCCAACGTGCTCAAGACGGACATCAATTGCAGTAACGGAGTGATCCACGTCATCGACACCGTGATTCTCCCCAAATGCTGCCCGTCAAAGTCGGATTCAGATACTGTTTCCGAGTTGATCGGCTTCGGAGGTGGTGACTTCAAGAAACAATGGGGCACCGTGAATGATGGGGTGATGGGCGGTCGATCGGAAGGCAAGGTCCGCTTAACGGAAAACGAGACCCTCGAGTTCTACGGCAATCTGTCGCTACAAAATAATGGTGGATTCGCTTCTGCAAGGTCGAAGGCACAGAAGTTCGAACTCGAAGATGGAGATACGCTTGTCGCCCGCGTCCGAGGAGACGGTCGAGAATACTCTTTGAACTTGTATTCGCCTCGCTACCGGATGGCATTCTCCTTTCGAGCACCAATCAAAACAGAAAAAGGTGAATGGGTGGACGTGCGAGTGCCACTCAGCGATTTCTATGCCACATCATTTGGACGACGCGTTAATGCCGAGTTGAAGCCCTCCGAAGTGAATGGGATTGGTTTCCTACTGTCGGACAAGAAGGCTGGACCATTTCGGCTGGAAGTTGACTCCATTCGAGTTGCGAAGTCGGACAAGTAGTTCGCTGCTCACACGATTTGGTGTGTTCGCACAAAACCGGATTTTCGACTCCAGGATTTTTAACTCAAAGAAGTGGCCAACGTATCCATATTAGCAAGCAAAGCCACGGCCAAAGGCGCCAAAGGCCGTGGCTTTTTCATTCAAGACGTTGCGTGAATTGGGTTGCGGCTAGCAGGCGAGCCCTCGCGCTGGATGAGTTCCAGCGTTTCGTCCCGCCTCGATGCATCAATATCAGTTCAAAGTCGCGTGCGAATGGGCATTTGAAGAAGGGAAATACAATGCCAAATGTCACGTGGCAGGAACCTATTGTAATTGTCGACTTACGCGCGTGATTGTCCGACTTATTCCCGCTCAATCTATTGCAGATGAACAGAATCAGACTCCCGATGATGGCGACAACGATTTGCGTTGGTCTTTCCCCAGCGAGATCTCAGGCTGATCACGGCGTTTGGTGGAGTACAGACAGCCGAATGCGAGAAATCCAGTCCAAAGAACTAGCCAGACGTAAACGCTACGAGGCGTCGAGCGTGCAAACTCGGAGTCAAATGGCGGCAACAAGTAGAGGTACTCGATCTTCATCCTATTGACTGCCAGCAGCGCGAGCAGCAGGTACGCATCAAACAAGAGCGTAAGCCATCCGGCTGCCCGAAAAATGATTCTCATGTTATGTGCTTCTCCGTTCTTAAACAGCAGTGCGAATTGCCAGTTGATATGATAACCGTTTCGAGTCCTGGTGGTTGGGTCAGGACGTGACACACATTACCGTAAAGGGTGTCGTGAAATGGAAAGCACTGCGAGTGTTGGCGTCGCCGAAACATTTCAATCGCCGTGTCACCTCTCCGCCGAGCCGTACTTGCGAATGTATCCCTTCACCCGCACTTTTCGAGCGGTATTGTCGCTGCTCATGTAGCGAATCTTGCCAAAGATAGGCCGTTCTCCCCAGGCTCGATCGTAACGACCTAGCACCCAGAAGATTCCGCTGTAGGAATTGGGATCGCGTCCGTCCAACGCGTATTTGTCGTTCAACGCGATCATGACGTCGAGCGCGTCACGTGGAGAGGCTGACCATTCCAAGATCTTTTTCCCCCACAGCATGCGCAGATAGTTGTGGATTTTGCCTTCGCGGACGAGTTGAAATTGAGCAGCATTCCACAATTCGTCATGCGTCTCGGACTGGTCGAATTGTTCGAGCGAGTAAACGTGCTCGCGCTTGTCCTTCGCATGTTCGTCAAGAGTTTTTTGGGCCCAGTTGGGTAGCGATTCGTACTGCATGTAGTCGTTACGCCGGGAGCACATGTTGTAGCCGATTTCGCGCCACGTGATCAATTGGTCAATGAATGACTCGACATGCGAACTGGCCCCCCACCAACCTTCCGAACTGCCGTTAGCCTTGTCGGCGATCTTGCTTGGCGACCATCCATCCAATGCCATCGTTTCGGCAAAGACTTGATGCGCCGAGATGTGGCCGAAATGTAAATACGGCGACAGGCCGCTGGCTACCTCTCGCTCGGGTTTGTTCCGCGATTCGTCGTACTGCGAGAGTTGCGACTCGATGAAATTTCGCAGCCGCTTTTGGGCGGCTCTCGCACCGCCGGGTGTTGCGGCCGGCGCAACAGAGTGGTCGATTAAAAATTCACGGAGCTTGCTGGGATCGCCTGCCAATTCGGCAACCTTGGCTGCCGGCCATTTACGAGTGATCGCGGTGGGCAAGGCTGCGAGCTTCGGCAACCGCGAGCCCACGAGTGGATCATCTTCAGGAAACTCGTCTAAGTGGGGCTCCAAGTTCTTTTGCAGGAATCGCCGAAAATCAAAGGCGCGGGAGAAGACTCTATCGGCAGCTCGCATTGGCAGCAAGCCGTTCGAATCAACCAACTCGAATTGCACCGGAACTTGAGAGGCAGCATTTGTGATCATCCGCGGCAAAAAGAAACAGGGAAAATCATCGCTGACGACTGCGCACGATCGCTTTGCCAACTCGGCCAGCAGGCCTTTGCCCGCTCCAGGCTTCGGTTCGAGGTACGGATAGTAGAGCACGGGCTTCCGTTGAAGTCGCTTTGCATTATCGACCATTCCTTGAATGACAAAGTGGTGTATCCGATCGCTAGCCCATTGATAGCCCGTGCGAAGTGCCTCCAAAATCACGAGTGGCTTCTTCAGTTTGCGACTCAACTCGACCGCCCTCTGCAAACTGAAATTCCACTCTGTGCGTCGAAACGCGATCATCCAATACAGCACAAAGTCGCCGTCAGGATTGATCGCTCGGTCATTGACTTGGCGAAGTCGGATCTCGGGGACGACGTTCATTGCGATGCGATGACCTCTGATGCCACTCTGCTAATTCGGAACTGCACTCTGGCGTTATAGAGCCACGACCTGATTTGACAAGTGATGCGAGCGCGGTATACAGGATGCGATCAGGAAGGCCAAAACTATCTGAGTGAATCTCATTCGCTTGCCACTGGTCGATCTGGACCTTAGTGCTAACGTGCTGGAGTCTCTTCAAGCCAAACAAACTCCAGATCACGGCTTCCCCATAAATACGGCGGATTAGAAACCCGACATGTTTTGTGAATAAGTTAAACTTTTGCCGGTGTGCAAAAACTGCAAGAGTTTTGGCCTGGAATAGCCTGGATACCAAAACTCAGCGAGCAGTGGTGAGAATCGTGCTCAATGGTGCGTTGGGGACAAGTTTCGGCGCGGAATTCGGTTTTGCGTTTGGGCGAACGTTTGAACTTGATAGAGACGCTGCGGACATTTCAATAGGCGATGGTATATTTGTTCGACCCACTGTTCAATTCTAACCCTAGTTCGTAATTGCAAAACAAAATTGGCTTCCCTTGCGATGTTGTATCTAAAAGTTTACCTGGCGATGTTGATTTGCTTTTTCGCTGTCGATCTGATTTGGCTTGGTGTAATTGCCAAAGGCTTCTATCAAAACCAGCTCGGATTCTTGCTGCGGCCAAGTCCAAACTGGCCAGTTGCCATCCTGTTTTATCTAATCTTTTTGCTAGGAATTCTTGTCTTCGTTGTCGCACCGAGCCTGCACTCCGATTCTTGGAAAAAAGTCGCCCTGATGGGCGCA
>JBLHLE010000321.1:0-7341 GCA_047620805.1 Pirellulaceae bacterium | reverse complement strand
TTCAACGGCAGTGCATCCGTCGGTAGTGGAACTGGCAGTACGACGACTCCGAACGTCATTTCGTCGATCAAAATTGGAAACGAAGATGTCCATCTCCGCGACTACGATTTCTGCGAACATCTAGGGATGCTGAGTGGGCACGTTTACCACGATGCAGACAGCGGAGGTGAACGCGGACCAAACGAAGAGGGAATTCCCGGCGTAACGGTCTCGCTAGTCGACTTGAACGGCAATCCTGTACGAGATAACAATGGGAATCTTGTCACGCAGCAAACCAATGACGACGGATTCTATAAGTTCAATGATTTGAATCCAGGAATGTATCGCGTAATTGAGTCGCACCCTGTCGGTTGGATCGATGGACTCGATTCGGCTGGTACAGTAGGTGGTGAGGCAGAGAACCCAGGCGACTTGATTGATCGAGTTGATTTGACGGGCACTTTTGGTAACAACGGCGAGAACTACGACTTTGGCGAAGTGCGGCCAGGTTCGATTTCTGGTATCGTTCACACCGATCTAAACGGCAACTGCCTGTATGATCCGGGGGAGATAGTGAACCCCGAGCAACCGGAGCTGCGCGAAGAGGTTCTGTCAGGAGTTACGATCCAGCTGCTGAACGAAGCTGGCACGGTTATCGCAACGACGACCACTAACAATGTAGGCGCTTATAAATTTGATAACCTCGCGCCCGGCGTTTACTCTGTTCGCGAGATTCAGCCCGGTGGGTTCTTCAACAATCGAGATGGGACTGGCCAAAATTTCCCAGAGGGAAATGGTGACGGCAGTGCGGTCGATCTGATCAGCAGCATTACGATAGGCACTGGCGACGTCCTTGAACGCTATGATTTCTGCGAAGAACCTCCGGGTGAATTGTCTGGATTCGTATTCAAAGATGGCGATACCATCCGAACCGCAGATCCGAACATTGCCGAAAACATCCAAGATTACAGCGACGGTGCGCTCGACAGTAAGGACCAACGGTTGGCGGGGGTCGTACTGGAGTTGCGAGATGGATTAAGCGGCCTTCCGATTGATGGCAGTACACTGTTGCCAGGAATGTACTCCGCGGGCCCTGTGCGCGCAGTCACAGATGCAAACGGATACTACGAATTCAAAGGTCTGCCGTCGATGCCTTATGGCGTATTCGAAGTTCAGCCCGATGGTTACATTGATGGTTTGGATACGGTAGCGGCACAAAACGGTGTGCCAATCAATCGAAACGTCGATACTCCGCGCCAGCAGAACGCGATCTCCTTTTTGGATGAAGAGATCTCGCACCATTTTGATGCCATTCTGCGGATCGGTGTCGCACCTGCAGGTTCTTCTCCGGACAACAACTTTTCAGAGGTCAAAGTCGAGACGGATACACCCGAGGATCCACCGGAAGTCGAAATCGTTCCACCGGAACCGCGTCCTATTGAATACGCCCTGTCGCGTCCTGAACTCCCGATAACTCAACCTACAATTCGTCAGGTCAATCCTGCACACTATGGCGGCGGAATGCCCTACACGTGGCACTTGAGCATCGTCAATGCCGGCAAGCCCCGCGGTGAGTCCCTAGATGTTGAGATCTCGACGACTCCGTGGCGAAGGGCTTCCTTCCTCAAACTGGCCCAGTGGAATAACGACCGTACCAGTGCCGGTATCTGGTCGTTGCATAACGGCATTTCCGACGACGTGAACCAGCAGGCTCAACAGAAATTCATATTTGGAATCCCCGGCGCGATTCCCATTACTGGCGACTTCAACGGCGACGGTGTGTCGGAGATGGGGCTGTATTATAAGGGCGAATGGTTCGTCGACCTGAATCGCAACGGTCGCTGGGACGAAGAAGATCTGTGGGCAGAGTTGGGCGACGAACACGATCTTCCCATAACCGGAGATTGGGATGGCGACGGGAAAGATGACATCGGAATCTACGGACCCCAGTGGCCGCTCGATCCCCGCGCCATCGAACACGAACCGGGACTACCAGACCCCAGCAACCATCCGATTACCCGACCAAAAAATATTCCGCCGGAGCGGGAAGAAGCTGCAGGTACTCGTCTTTTGCAACGTTCCCAGGTTGGAGATCAGCGAGTCGACTTGATCGATCACGTTTTCCAGTATGGCGGTTCGACGCACGTTCCTGTCAGCGGTGACTGGAATGGCGATGGTATTCATGCCATCGGGGTCTTCCGCGACGGGCAGTGGCAGTTGGATATGAACGGCGATGGTCGCTACACCGACGCGGACGTCTCGGTCAAGTTTGGCCGCGAAGGAGACACGCCAATCGTGGGTGACTTCGACGGCAACGGCATCGACGATGTCGGCGTCTTCCGGGGCGGCGAGTGGATCATCGATTCCAACGGAGACCGGGAACTCGACGCACATGACCAAGTCTTCCATTTGGGAAGTAGCGAGGACGTTCCCGTGGTGGGAGATTGGGATGGAGACGGAGTGGATCAACCGGGACTCTATCGCGAGCAGTCGCAGGTTGATCCGGACCAGATTGATTAAGAATTGGTGGGAACCCGCAATTACTACGAGGCTCTGAGGGCCTTGGCTTCTTCGTCCAATTTGGTAATTTGAGCCTCCAGTTCGGCGACTTCGCCGGGTTCGTCGTCTTGTTGCTTTGCGCCTGCTAGTTGCTTTTGAAGAGCTTGTAACCTCTGGCGGATAACTTCGAGTCTTTTCTTCGCTTTCTTGTCCATGCGGCTTCATCATCCTCGTGTTCATTAACAACAGTTTGCGCGTCGCCAACCGCTGCGTTTATTTTGCCGTTCCAAATCGCCGGCGAAGTGTTTCAATAATCGACTCTGTTTGGCCACGTTTGAGGCCAAAGCACTCACGCAATAACCGACCAACTTCGTGCGACCGACCTGCTTCCACTTCGTTTTCAAGTTGCAGAACTTGGATCAAAGTCAGGGGGTACTGGGAAAGTCGAGCGACAAAGTGCCGCGTGCAGGCACTTGCCGTTTCCGGTTCAATGCTTAACAGCGTCGCGAGAAACTGCTCGGCAATGTCCAAGCGTTCGGCTTGTATCTGAGTCACAAACGTCCGCAAGCTCACCGTTGTCAATTCGGTGGAATTGGACGATTTTCGAGCGGACAATCGCGGGATCAATTTCTTGTCTCTCGGCACCGTAGCTTCGAGTGCCTCGATCATCCGATTGACATTCTCCAAACGACTTCCAAGTTGATTATACAGAGTTGTGATTTCTTCCATATAGGACTCGCCTCGCGCGTCCTCAAGGATATCAATTTCCTCGGCCAGTACGCGGGCCGTCAATCTGACGGTCAATACTTCCCGTGCCTGACGGAGCACGGAAATTGCGTGTTGATGTCGACTCATGATCTACTTCTCTCGTTTGCCTAAGGTCATCTTTCGAGATGGAAGTGCGGAGTAATTTTGAGAGACAATGCCCCCGCATTAACGGCGATTTTCGCATTTGACTGGCCGCCCGAAGCGGCGGGGCCAAGTGCCTATTAATTTACTGTATCCACAATTCCCGTCCGTGAAAAGCGAAGCTGCCGGTTGTGCCAGTTATTCGGTTTATTCAACTTCGCAACCGCTCATTCGTCGCTGGTAGCCAGCTTGTCCCAGTAGCCTTTCGCAAAGGCCAGAGCTGCTTCCGCGGAATCGAGCCGCCCCATAAGTTGTTCGTCTCGAATGGATTTGAGCAGATCCTTGTAGTGTGGACCCGCTGGGATTCCGGCATCGCGGAGGTCATTTCCGTCCAACAAACGAGGTGGATTGAGCTCGGTAGATTTCAGGGCCAGCTTCTTTTCACTGAACTGAACCCCTTCGGCTCCGCGGCCCAGTTGCTTTGATAACGCCCTGCAAAAAGTGACGAGTTCCGAAACTCGGTCGTCGATGAGTACCCGTTGTAGCACTGGCCAGTCGCCTGCTTCACCGCTGAGAATGAGTTGATAATGTCGCAATTGAAATACCAACGACGCAATTTCGTCGTTGGACAGCTTTAGGCGGCGACCAATCTGTTCTAGTTTGGCTGTTGGATCTTCCGCTGCTTCGCAAACCGGACGCAACAGCAATGCAAAGCTTGTTGCAAATGTTGGTGTTTCAAGCAACTCTAGCGCAGCCAGCGTTTCGCTCCAGTAAACAGCGATCAGTTCGGACGAGAATTCGGGCAAGATTGTCGTCAGTAAATTGGTTTCCTGCAGCAGTTGCACAGCTAGTTTTCGACGTCGGTGAATGAGCATCCGCCGCAGCTCTGCCGAGATTCGCTCGACGCTAACGATGCCGATCTCGTCCGCATGTTCGGTGACGGCAGCTTTCGTCTCTTCGTCCAGCTTAAAGCCGTAGCTGGCAGCGAAACGAATCGCGCGCAGCATCCGCAGTTTGTCTTCGGCAAGGCGTTCATGTGGATCGCCAATGGCCCGGAGAACCTGCCGCTCGAGGTCGGCTTGTCCACCAACGTAATCCAGCACTTCGTTTGTAAGGGGATTGAAGAAGAGACCGTTAATGGTGAAGTCGCGTCGCTGAGCGTCTTCTTCGGCACTGCTGAACGAAACGGAGTCGGGATGACGGCCGTCGCTGTATCCAGCATCTTTGCGGAACGTAGCAACTTCGATCTGTCCCTGGACTCGGCTGCCCAACACCGTGATCACTCCGAACGCTGCACCGATAGGAAGTGTCCGTTGATGTCCGAATAGTTTCCGGATTTCCTGAGGAGTAGCATTGGTGGCGACATCGTAGTCCTTTGGCGTAACGCCCAGCATTTGGTCGCGAACGCAACCACCCGCCCACAACGCCTGAAAACCGGCGTCGGACAGCGTCCGAACTACTTCGATAGCGAATTGACGGTCAGCTTCCATGTGCAAATCTACGTTCGTCTAGCATTTGAGTTTGTCACCGAGGTAACCTACCAATCAATTGCCGTTGCGGCAACGTTGTTCGCGGCAGGGTAAATGTATACGGAACAGATATACGGAACAGATATACACAGACCCGCGTCGTGCCGAAAAGGTTCATCGGACGGAATTAGAAAAGGCAGATGCCAGCGATCGGTCCGAATTTCTAATGTTTTTGGGAGCGCAGGAAGTTTTCCCGAATCTCGCTTTCCGTTAGCACGCGATTGAATACCGCGGTGTTGCGGAGCGAGCCATGCCATGGCCGCGGTGCGGACCATTCGTTCCCCAATACGAACTCGTACGGTTTCCAATTGCTAAAATCCGAGTTGTTCGAGGTTGCTTGGAATACGCGTTCGCCATTGATGTAACAATTTGTTTCGCCAATACCGTGAGTAACCACCACGTGTATCTCGTCCGTCGCCCGAGTGAATTGGTAGAGGTCGTAAACTAGTTCGCCACTCGATTGCAATTTTAGGATGAGCTGGGGATCCTCTTGTGCCAACGTAAAGTTGTACCCGTGCGAGTCATTCGAGAATGTGATGATCCTGGCGGGACCGTGTTGCAGTAACTCGGCGGGACGCATCGTGCACACAATGGACAGGGCGTTGCTCGTCTGGCAGGCCCGCAATATTTCCTTCGAGATCGCTGGGGCAGTAAAACGTCCTCCTGAGAATGTTACCGATCCGTCGGGTGTGAAGTCCGCGCCATCCTGCCCTTGCATCGCATACTGCCACTGCTCGGCCACCGTCGACGCCAAGTACAACTGGCCGTCTCGGACCACGGTAGCTGCAATCAGACCTTCGCGATTGCCCGGCCATTCCATCGTTGCTTTATAGATTTCTGTCGCCGTGACGACACCGTAGTCGTTCTGTTCTAATACAACACTTTCGTTAGTAGAGTTGCGATGCAACTCCACTGTGCCATGGCTGACGTCGACTCGAGTTCTGTCTTTCCTGGCTGAAACGAGCAATTCTGTTCCGACTACAACCGCTGTCGCCGAGGGCGTTTCGATCCGCAGCCCCGGTTGAAGACGCTGCGGTGAAACAGCGGCGAGCACACTTCCTTGAGCCACAACCAGTCGTTTACCCCACCCGCCACCGAGTTGGACTTCCGTCTGATCGCTTAGTTCTATCTGAGTTCCGTCGCGATATTGAAGGACCGCTTGTGATCCTACTCCAATCGATAAGACGTCCCCGGTCTTCAGTGGGAGCGACGGCGTACTAGCCAGCGACTCATCTCCCCGTCGAATCGTGACGTCGCCAGTAGCTGTGAGAAGCGTGGCGTCGTTTCCTCGCAGTACTAAGCCATAATAGCCGGCAGCAGCCAGCAGCAGAGTAGCCACAAGCCAGTACCGAAAAGTCCTCCGCCGGTTGCGTTTTCCCTTCTTCGCGTCCGATTCAATCGACGGCATCGAGACGGACTGAGGCAACGCTGGGGGAACGGTATCGGATTGCTGGCGTTGAATTTCTGACTCGACTTTGTGCTCCAATTGGTCTGTGTGGATCTCCCGTTTGTCTTTACCGATCAGGTAATCGCGAATCCGGAATTCAATTTGAGCGGGAAAATTTCCAGCGTCGACGGCCAGTTTTTGACGAAGCGCCTCGGCTACATCGAGTTGATCTCGTAGTTGTTGGACGAGCTCCGGGTCGTGCTGAAGAGCTGTAAACAACGCCTGTAGTTCGTCCTCGTTTAAACAGTTGCAGTCGTCGGCATACCGCTGCAGTAGGTCTTCATGGGATGTCATCGCCAACGCGCCTCCGCTTGCTCTTGGCTGCGACGAATGCACTCTCGCAAATTTGCGCGAATTCGGTGCAATGAAACTCGAATCGCCTCCGCTGTTTTTTGCAACTGAGCTGCAATCGTCTCGGACGGTAAGTCCTTTTCGTACTTCATTTGCAATAATTGCTTGTTCTTTTCAGGCAGTTTCTCGAAGCAATTGTCAAGTGCCGTGTGGATCGGGCCGCCGTGCAATTGACTGCTTTGCGATTCCTCCGCTGCTGCCAAAAGAGAAGTGATCGCCTCGCGATGCAACCGGCCTCGACGAGCATTCTTGCGGATGTAATTGAGGCAAATGTTGCGAGCAATTCCCTTCAGCCAGCGCTCCGGCTCGACGTCGTCAGGCACTTTGCGGATGTTCTTGTAAAACTCAACATAAACATCCTGGGCGACATCGTCGACTTCGTAGGCAGCGATCCCCATTCCAGCGATATAAGCACGGATTCGCCGCTGAGTGGAACGGAGAATTCCATCGAAGTCATATCGTGATTTGGGGGAACCCATATGAGGCGGCATCCATGATTAAGTTGCGGGACTACCATTTTATGGTCACTAGCGAGCCGAACGTTACAGGGAATCGCCGTGTTTTGGCGGAATATTTGAGCTTGGGCTACACTTTCTGTGTTGAATCTCGGGAATGGCATACTTCTTCAGAATTCTCACGTAGAGATGCGGAGGGAAGAAGACTGGTGAATGCTTGCAGAATTGGCTT
>JBLHLE010000320.1:0-7354 GCA_047620805.1 Pirellulaceae bacterium | reverse complement strand
GCATCCATCCACTTGTCTGGCAGTGTTTTCCCGTTCCCATCCCCAAGGCACACCATGGGGCGGCGCCGATCTGGATCGGGACCGACCGGAGGTCCAAATGCAGCCAATGTATGACAGTCAATGCCAAGGACAATATCGCCAGTGTATGCTTCCTCGAGTGCAGAGTGGTAGGTACAGTAATACCGCGCAAGCAACTTTTGAGCAATCGACCGCTGAAGGGCTTGCGTATAAATTGGCTCCATCCAGCAAGTCATCGTCTTAACGACGCCGTCATCGCGAAAATCATCTATCGCTCGATTCATGTCTACAAATGCTCGAGCTATATCGGTCGTAACCAGAGCCTCCACGCATTCATCTAATCGGTAGATTTGCGCCGCGCCTTCATCGCCATCTTTCACGATTTGTTCGAGCGAAAGGAGGTTTGACGCGAGAACTTCGTCGGGAATCTTCGTTCCTGCATGAGGAAGTGATATCAGGCATGGCAGCGTCATGATCGGGGTGCCCCGGCTGCGCCGTCTCGACGAGGGTCAGCGACTCCCGTGAATTGTTTTCGTTCGTAGGCAACTAGTTGAACGCAGCCGAGGTAAAACGAATATGCGTCGCGAATAGAAATGTCGTATCCACGATCTTCCAGGTGATCGACGATGTCGCTCCGCATACGCGATGCCTCCAGAGAAACCTTTCCATTCAGATCGCAGTAAAACCGAGGCGCAGCTACTGCGTCGTAGGTGCTCTGTTTTTTGAATAGCATCCGTAGCATCACTTGGGCGATTGAGGGGGCGATCCTTTCGCTACCGGGTGAACCAATGGTGAGCCAAGGGCGGCGGCCCCGGAATACGATGGTTGGTGCGACACTCGCCCAAGGCGACGCATTCGGCCGTAGATAGTAAGGGTGGTTGATGTCCTTGAACTCGAAGGCACTCATATAGTTATTGTACAGAAATCCCAATTCAGGGCTGGCAGCACACGACCCGTAGACGCGTTCAATTGACTGCGTCAGCGCAACGGAATTACCGTCCTTGTCCATGACGGAGAGGTGTGTCGTTTCACCCTGCGTCTTAATGCGCCGTCGAATTTGCTTGGCTACTTCTTGAGCATATTCGGGATCGAGCATTCGTTCGTTCTCAACCTGTGGAAAGAACTCGGCGCCGATTGGTTGATCTCCGCGATCCCAGCAAGCGCGACGAATAATCTCGCACATCAGGTTGACGCCTGCGGGTGTGTCTATATCCAGCTGTTCTTCCGAAAACTGACTGATGACGTTTAGCATTTGAACCAGTGTTCGCCCCGCACCTGGAGGAGGCATTGTCAATACCCGCAAGTTTTGGAATTTGCAGGAAACGGGACGGCGTTCAATCGGTCGAGGGATGTTGGCAAGATCGTCGCGCTGGATTAAGCCGTCGTTGTCGAGCATGTCTTGATGGATAGCGTCAGCAATCTCACCTCGATAGAATTCGTCCGTTCCCTTCAGCGCGATACGACTCAGCGTGTCAGCCAACGTGGGTTGCCGGAAATTAGAGTTAGTCGCTGGGACTCGATTGTTTTGATTGAGAAAGAACTTCGCCCCCGTTCCTTTCTTTAAATGCTTCTGTTCGCGTTTGGTCAGTGCATGTTGAAGAGCTGAAACGGGGTACCCCTGCTCGGCAAATTGAATCGCTGGGCCAAGCACTTGAGCAAGTGGCAGAGTGCCGTATCTTTCCAAAACATAGCCTAGAGTTGCGACCGTCGATGGGACGGTAGTAGCTCGATGCCCGCGTAATGTGTCACCTCGAGCGTCTTCAAAAATTTCGGGGGTGGCGCGACTCGGCGCGTGCGACGAGCCATCGACGGCGAAAGTGCGTCGCGGGTTCGTGGTGTGGACGAGCATCATCGTCTGACCGCCCAATCCAGAGGCCGCGGGTTCGCACACGCCAAGAGCAAATGCCGCAGCAACTGCGGCGTCGATCGCGTTCCCGCCGAATTCTAGGGCGGCCGCCCCCGCCTGAGTTGCCAGGTAGTGCTGGGTCGCAATCATACCTTTTGAAGAGACAGATACGCGTTGCGGTTGAATGCCTCCGTCAAGCGACAAGTCAGGAGAATCCAGGTCGTCTATTTTGCATCGACGATTCATTTTGAGATTTTCGCCAAGTAAATGATTTAAGTCAAATCGTGTATTTGCCATGCTCGACCTCCGAGGATGGTTAGTTGATTCTTCTATGGTTCACCAACGCTTAGCAACAACTCGGCGAGCAGCAGTGTGCGTTGAACTAAACTGATTCGATCGACGCATTCGTCTCTGGTTGGTATGTGTTTTTACAAACTGCCCCAACCCTTCAAATGCGGCCACCTGATGTCCGGCTTGCTTGAATGCATCAGAAATACGCTTAATTGACTTTAGGCCGTACTTTTCTCGGTTAGGCATCCCAAGCAGATTGATGACTCTTTGACTCTCGCGGTTGTAGACAATGGCGATTTTCATCGGGCCCTTGGCTGCAGGTTCATGGGAGAGAAGTCTTAAAGAAAAAGACCAGCGCTCAATTCTCTGTTTTCTTGAGCGCTGGTCATGACTAGACGGCGCGAATGTTGGGTGGTGGACCGAAATCGATCTCAGCGTCCCTCGAATCGCACCGTGTTTACTATTTCAATCGCACTTGGTGGACAAACCGATGTTCGTCGGGAATGAAGTAATGCAACAGATGTGCCAAACTGCGAAAAAGCACTTTGTGGAATCGATGATCTGCCCGTGAGGGCCAAATGCCGTTAAAACGCAGATCTCTTGGCGGCAAACTGTCCAGTGTGGTCACAATTTGGCCAGACCATGCAAAGTTCATTATTCTGAAAACATTCGATCTTCGAGTATTTTGCGATAGATGGATTCGTCACTTGAGGCACGCAATTTGCGATTCAGTCTCGCGGCAGTTGAACGTAGGTTTCGTTTCACCCGAATAACTTGCCGAGCCCGTCATTTCAATGTGGAGCGAACTATGCAAAGAGGAACGATTCAGAAGGTAGTGCGACTGGCGGCGTTTCCAGAGCAAGGCGTAACAACAACGGACGGCTACGGAATAATTCGCTCGGTTGATGGCCAGGATATCTATTTTGTACTCGACCAGGTTGTCGGAACATCGAACAACAACAATATCGCGAGCGGAATGGTCGTCGATTTTGAGCTAGAAGACGGCCCGTTTTCAAGAGCAATCAAGGTGCTTGTCATTGAAGGTGCGTCGAATTGAATCTAGCGGAATACGAGGCTACGTTTCACCTTATTGAATTGAAGGGGGATGACATGATGACAGCGATCTTAACAACCACGTTGGCAGTTGGCATCAATAAAGTATTGCCCGTTGTCGCCATGAACGGATTCGTCGTCCCATATCGCTCGAGTCGAATCACATTCTCACCGCCGATTGCGAATACGGTTCCGATGGCAAATATCTCGGATCAGCCAACGCTAACGCAAGAAGTAGATCAGGTCGCGTAAACAAAAGTTGCCAACGATTACCTTTCAAAGGTTCGTCGAGGCGCTATGGGGAGGCGCTATGGGGAGGCGAGCCACGGAACACCGACCGCCAAAAGCGTGTTCGGGCGTCATTTGGACTCTGCGTTGCCCAAATTGAGACCATTCCATTGCGCTGCATCGACCGTCCGCAGGTGTAAGTCTCGCTGTGGGAATGCGATCTCGATCCCCGCATCTCGAAAGACTTTGTCGATGGATGTATGCAGTTCATCGATCACCAACAGTCGATTGTCGAGATTGGGCAGGAATGTCCTGACAACGAGATTTAGACTGTTGTCGCCAAATCCTTCGAACGTCACGACGGTAGGAGGATCATCGAGAACCAACGGATGGTCGTTACACGTTTGTAGTAGCACTTCCTTTGCCTTATCGACGTCCGAACCGTAAGCAATACCGACATTGATGAGTATGCGGTTGGTCTTGTCTGACAATGTCCAGTTGAGCAGTCGTCCCGTGATGAGCTCTTTGTTTGGAATCACATATTCTTTGCGGTCCCAGTTGATAATGGTGGTTGCCCGAATACGAATTCGTGCGACCACGCCTGAAATATCATCAATCGTTACGACATCGCCAACGCGGATTGGCCGCTCGAATAACAGGATGAGTCCCGAGACGAAATTGGCAAAGATTTCCTGCAGTCCAAAAGCGAGTCCAAATGTTAATGCAGTTGCCAGCCATTGCACTTTGGACCAACCCACCGAAATCGCGTTAAACGCGAATATCACCCCTAGCAACACAATCATGTAGCTTGTGATCGCGGTCACGGCGTAGCGAACTGAATTGTCGAGTGGCAACCGTTGTAGGACGGTGATCTCCATCAATCCCGGTATGTTGCGAGCACAAACGACTGTCACGATCCCGATCAAGACTGCTAAGCCGATGTCGGCAATGGTTACGGTGCGCAGAACTTCGGTGGAATAGACTTCTGCAGCGGTCGCGGTCGTTGCTGTCGATATTGACGACGGAGACATGGTAGACACTGAGTTTCGCATTTCACCAGTGGTTGTTTCAACCGAGACCGTCGTCGTCCAGACGGGCCATTGATCGAGGATTCGCAATGCCGGCAACACATCGACCCAAATGATCCACATGCCGACGAGTGAAACTGCGATCAGCCCCGTTCGTATCAGACGTCGCGTTTGTTCAGCGTTGGCCGCGATGTCTGGCTGTAGGTCGGTCGGCGGAACGATTTGATTTGGACCAAAATGGGGAACGTCGCTCGAATGTACCCGACTGGCGGTCTCCGAGGCGCGACGTTCACGCGCTTGTTCAATGGTGACATCTCTGCGGCGAACTAAAAGCAGGCGGCGCAGGAACGCGCTGAGCAGTTGAATCGCTACTACAAAAACTACCGATGCATAGCATCTCCACGTGAGTCTCTGCGCCGTGTAGTAGTAGCCGGCAATTGTCATGCCCGCAATCGTGACGGGAATTGCAATACAGCCCCAATACCAAATGGACTTCAGGCGATCGGCCCAACCACCTGGATTCGTTGCCAGGTATTCCGAAAAGATGCCCGTCTCCGGCCGCAGCACTCGTCTGATAAAGACCGCCAGAACAAGCATGCCGGAAACAAAACAGACGCGTTCTATCGTATCGGTTCCGTGCTCGAGATCGCTGGCAAATAGCAACGAAGTTACAAAGACAACAGACAATCCGATCAGAGTAAGCCAACGTAGATTCGATCGAAACACACCAACGGTTGAAGCCGACCAGTCGAAGTGTGCATCAGCAAGACCGCGCGGCCGACAGACTCGCCGCATCAGCTCTATTGGGAAGTACACCCACGAGAGGGCAAAAAGTGCTTGAGCCACTGCTCCGGCAAACTGCGATCCGTTGGCGGAGGCATTCAGTCTCCAGGCAATAAGAAAGACGATTCCGGGCCACACGACGGCGAGCATGAGCGTGAATCGCATGGCGCGTAATGTTGGCCAAATTGTTTTGCAACTACCTCGTTCAGCTATGATGCCGACCGCTTCAAGTTCGCGTCGACTATGCCGTTTTCGCCAAAGAAGAATTCCAAAAAAGACCCCTGCAACCGCGTAGCCAAATGGATACAACTGGATGTCTTTGCCAAGTTGCTGAACTACTTCGTTCCAGCGCGCAATATCAAATATCCACCAGTCCGACGCGTCCGTTTCAAGCGATGAAAACAGTGTGCGGTTGCTGCGAATCCAGAGCACTCTTTCATTGATATAGCTTTGGTAACGCCGCGTATCACGTATCAGGATCTGTTCTGTTGCGTCCAGTTCAAAAAGCGTGTCAAGATATGTGTTGTGGTTGCGAATGACACCGTCTAAAAATTCTCGACGCTGGTCGACAACTGTTCTAACAGCTGCCTCAAGTCTTAAGTGGTCGGCGTTCTGAACTGCTATCGTTTTGAGAATCTCTTGAACCAGGGTTTCGGCTGTCTCCGATCTCTTATCGTCATATTCGAAGAGTGCGTACTGCGTGTCTTCGATCAAAGTTTTTCGGTCTTGGACACTTTTCCCTCGTCGCCGCAGGTCCGGTAGGCCGACGCTCTGACGCCGTAAGAGTGCTCCGATCGATCCCGTTAATCCAATGTCATTGACGCGCTGTTCCGTCATCGTGAATTGCTTGCGAACGCCCTCTAGTCGGATCTTTGTGCTCTCGAGCTTGCGACGAGCTTCTTCGATCGGCAGGCTAAGCGCGTGCGCCACTTCGGCGAAAGTCACGCTTTCTTCGGCGTTTTTCTTTAGCGGAGCGGGAGTAGATGCGACTGCATCGCGAGCTCTTTGAAGAGTTGCTGCAGAATCTGCCGCTCGTTGGCGATCTAATAATTGCTGCAATTCGTCGAGTTGCGTGGTAGCGAACGCGACTTCCTCCGTACGAACATCTCGTTCGACGCGAAGGAAGGCTACCGCGTCTTCCGCGTCGTATTTTGCCACTTCATTTTGAAGGGCTGGCTGTTCGGCTTCGTGTAACTGTTCGCGAGATTGCAACGCGGCTCTCCGCGCTACCGTATACAAAGCGGGCTCGTCACTTGGTGCTGCTGTGTCGAGTTGTTTTTGGATGTCGGCAATGCGCTGGTTCGCCGATAGAATCAGGGCCAGTATTTCTCGACGACGATTCGCACGCGTCGCAGGTTCGGCTTCTGACTTTGCTTGCACTGTCTTAAGTTCTGCCAGCGCAACTCCCCGACGGCTTACCTCTTGTTCCAGTTCAGCCAAAGTTAATTCGGTCGGGAGTGGCGGAGGGTCGTTTTGGAGTTCGGCCAGCGTTCGTCGCAACGTGCCAACTCGCAGTTGAACGTCTTCGGAATCACGTTTGAATTGCTCGGCCGTGACATCAGCGTCTGTTATTCGTTTCAAATCGTCGAGAGCTTGAGCACATGCTCCTTCGATCTTCAGCTTGGTGTCAGCGTCGAGATCGGTTGCCTCAGCGGACTGCTTTTTCAGCAGTTCGACGGATTCCACTGTTATGGGTGGTTGAACGATTGGACCATTGAGTGAAGGCTGAGCGTAGACGGACTGAGAAGCCAAAACAACAAAGAGTAAGAATGTCGGCACAATTCCGCGGAGAGGTAGAGAGAAGTTCATTGCGAAGTTTTGCACAAGTCCCGTCCATTCATTACCAGAACTCCCTCTGCTAGCTAATGGAGTGATTACCTCAGGATAGGTGACAGATCGAGATGATACGCACAAGATCTGGCAAATTGGGCATGTGATGTTTTGTACAAATCGCATTCCACTATTTTACGATTGGTTATAGCACGTATATCTCATCGCACCGCCGCCGCTGACTAATTATCTGAATGGAATTGTCAGCGGCGGAAGAACCATACCTATTCTGCCTCGCAGAAACTAGAGCGAGCACAAGTCGATATTGTCAAAGTTA
>JBLHLE010000319.1:0-7369 GCA_047620805.1 Pirellulaceae bacterium | reverse complement strand
GAAGGCTACAAAATACACTATTTGTCACGCTACAGGCAAGGCGACGCGTTTTGACGTCGTCGATCTCAACATTGTCGATTTCAACATTGTCGATTTCAACATTGTCGATTTCAACATTGTCGATTTCAACATTGTCGATTTCAACATTGAATACTTGTTGAATTATTCATCAATCAGCTGGTAGAGCGGCAAGTGTCGATAGTACACCTCCAGCATGAGGACTCGGAGTGCCGTGCTGTAGATACGGCCACCCTGGCCTTCCCATTGGTCTTTCGGGGTCCAGCTGCCGAGTTGCCCATCTTTGGCGACTTGTTCTTGGAGGACCGCGGAGCTCATGTTCGTGTTCCACTCTTTCCAATACCGACCCTGCATGTGATACATGAACTGTGTGCCGTAGTACCAGTAGTAGCTGGTTTCTACATTTCTCTGTGGCTTGTTCTTCAGCAAGAATTCGGCGCCGGCGATGAGGCGAGGATCATTGCGATCCGTGCCCATGTATTGCAGTACAAGTAGAGCTTCACCAGTCATGGCGAGTTTGGTGTCATTGCTGCTGGTGTAACCAAACTGTCCAAATTTATCGCCTGTTCCGGAAACTCTATCGATCCATTTTTTGGCCAATTCGATCGTCTGTTCGGGAACATTGAGTCCGCCCATTTGCCCACTCTTGAGTGCCATGACCTGCCAGCCGAGGACTGATGTGTCGCCATCCTCACCTGGTTTGTAACGCCAGCCGCCGCTCGTTTTATTCTGTGAAGCTACAATAAAGTCGATCGCCCTTTGGGCGTGGTGCTTGACTTTCTGGTCGTCAGTTAGGGCATAGGCTTCGCAAAGTGCGATTGTTGCAACACCATGGCTGTACAGATGGGAGTTGGCATTGCCACCCGTGTAGAGGTCACCGTCTCCCTTTTGGTGATCCATCAACCACTTTAGTCCCTTTCGTACTTGCTCTTGATATTCACCTTGTGTGTGGGTCTGGCCATCCCCGAGGAATGGTAGGAGAGCAAAGCCAGTACCAGCGGTATCGCAATCCGCTCCCGCTCCTTGGCATTTCCCGCCTTCGTGTTTTTCTTTGCACTCTTGATCGAACTTGTTCAAACTCCAGTGCCCATCTTCATGCCGCGCTTGATAGCCGCGAGTGTGTCGTCATTGCCCCCGAAAGCTTCGATCAAATCCTTCTTCGCTGCTGCGTCAGACGAACGAAGTTTCAAAAGAGCTTGCATGCCGATATTGTCTTCGGCGATCTGTAAGTTAGGGGTCAGTCCGCGAGTTCGGGCGAGCTGACCGACGATGGCGCCGCCAGTAACAGGGGCAGCGACATCGATTCGGCCCAATGCGCCTACGGCGAGATCAGGTCGGGATGGCGAGTGACGACCACCCAACGGAAGATCTGTTGGCAAACCAATGTTGAATTGCACGCCACTAGCTTGCGCCAATTGAACTTCGACACCGGAAATCTGCGAGTCGGCGTTGTCACCTGCACCGCTGGCCTCGACCGAAGTTAACGTAATTGTTTCGATTTCACCGATCGACTCCGATGGTTTGGCGAACGGACTGTTGATTCGTTTTGCCACTGGCGAGTCTGAGTATTCCTGAGTGGGAGCGATGGCGGATGATGCACCTGCAGCGAGCTCCGCTATGGCAACTCGCATTTGCGATTGTGACATCGATTTCGCGCTTGGAACTGCGCTGGCATTCAATCCAAGCGAGCCCTGGTTAGCGTTCTTCTGAGCTACTACATCTTGCGCTGGTCTGGCCGGTGAAGTGGCTGCTGGGCCAGCCGGGTCGGTTGTCGCCAGGCCAACATTTTCAACTTCGATCGCTTCGATGTCGGTATCGGCATCGAGCGAAGCTTGTCGGTTGCGCGAAAGTGGACTGCCTGTCGCAGTTTGAATTGGAACATTATTGGCCAAAGCAGTTTCGGCTCGTTCGATCGGAGTCGCATTGAGGGCAACGGCAGTGGACAAGCGAGCTGGCAGTCCGGAATTCGATTGGGGAACCGCGATGTTCGTGTTGTTTACCACGTCTTGCCGCGGGGCATTGGAGACGTTGGTCTGAGCGATAACCACTGCCGGCGAGGACCCTGCTTCAGTGGCCTTTGCCACTTGTTCCGTCTCGATCAGCGTTTCGGCTGTCGTAGGGTTAACTTGGCGATTCAATTGACGGTCGGCAAGTGGGCTGTTGATTTGTTGGAACGTGGGGATGGCGTCGTCGCTCGTTTCACTCGCTGGAGCCGGAAGGCTACCGATATTCGCGGAGGCGACCGGGATACTCATAGCCTTCCGCTGTAGCGGCAAAGGCGCCGCGGTGGAGGTTGGGGGAGCGAGGCTGCTCTTTGCGACGTCGACTTGCTGGGTTGTTGTAGGCGAGGCGGCGGGCGTGTTGGGCGCCGGCTCCACAGTGTTCTCAATTTCTAGCTGAGCCAGTTGTTGAGGTTCGATTGCGGCAATTTTTTGAGTGCGTTGCAGTGGGTTTTGCGGATTAGCCTGTGGAGTAACGGGTGTCGATTCGGTTCGTTCAGGTTCGATCGTGTCCTGGGCAAGAGCCACCGAAGGGAGCGTCGACTTGCGCTTTAGCATTTCAGGTTGGGGGGCCGGCGTGGTGGTCGATTTCGCCAGGGGATCGGCAACGGCAACTGCCGTCGGAGTTTGGGACGACGTTGGTGTCGCCTCCGCTGGCTCAATTGGCTCTTCGAGCGCGACGTCGGCGTCGACGAGTACCCGCTGTAGCGGAGTCTGGCGTTGCAAATTGACCGTTTGCGTCGGCGCTGGCGCGGGACGGACTACGGGAGTGTCTGGCCGATCGATTGGCGTTGCGTCGGAAACGCGAGCAGGAATAGACGGAGTCATGGTTTCGGTAGGAATGGGAATGTTTGGAGTGTTCGCGATCTCCCGTTCAGCTACTTCGAGGTCAACGGTCTCGACTGATTTCAGGTCGTTGATCTTCTCGAATTCTTCCTGCTCAGTCTTTTGTATTTGTTGCACATCCTCCGTCTCGACTTTCGTCGCTACGAATATCTCGCGGACGCGCTGGGGAATGTCTTCCAGCTTACCGCCAAACATGACGTAGAACGAACCTGCCCCGAGGAACAAGTGCAATAGCAAGGCGCAGAGCAAGAATACGGGGACCGTGGCACGGCCCGCGGAAACTTGCTTCAAGTAATACCAGATGGCTGCGATTAACGCCGCGACGAGTGCGGCAAGAATCCACAAGAACAATTTGTCGATGAATATATTGTGAAGGGCCGCTAGAAAAGCCTTCAAGTTCGAGTCATCCCAGGCGACCGATTGTTGAACTTCAACCGCGGTGCTCGAAAAAAGGGAGTACTCGTCGTGGGATGACTCCGCTTTCGCCGCATTGCGGGAAAAGAAGATGCGGAAGCCCTCTTCCGACAAGGCGGGTTCGATTTCATTGTCGGGGGTGTTGACGCCGGGCCCGAGATTCTCGAAGGACGAAAGACGGCCTGGCCCCTCAATTCTGGCTCGATAGATGTCGAAATTTGCTTCCTCGGAACCGCGGAACGATTGGTCCGATACATAGTACAAGTAGCTACCGTGGTGTCCGACGAAAGGTGCGCCTTCATTCGATTCCGCGCGACTGATCGAACTCAATGGTTCGGCAAGTAGCCACTGTTGTTCATTTTCGCCCGCGACCTGATCAGTATTTGTTTGATCAGTATTTGTTTGATTAGTGTTTGTTTGATCAGTATTTGTTTGATCGTCAGCGGGTTCGTCACCGTCTTGCTGCTGTTGAGCCACATAGAGATCGAATTTGTTCAGCCCCAGGTCGGCGCGGAGGGTCGTCTTCCAAGCGTTGGAAGAGCGAGTCATCTTTCCTTCGCGAATTAATCGGTGCATCTTGGCAGAGCGATTGCTGGCAAAGAACAGTTGCTGGTGCTGACTGTCGAAGCCGGGGTCAAATTCGTGTGCCGGACTGTTAACTCGATCGCCCAAATTCTGCGGAGTTGTCCACGCATCGCCGTTGCGGGTCGAAACGTAAATGTCGAATCCGCCCAGGCCCCCCTCGCGATCAGAATAGATATACAGCGTGTCTCCGTCCGGCGAAATCACCGGGCCAATGTCGTCGAATTCGGTATTCAATTCGGCCACCGGCTCGGCTCGCAGCCAAACTCCCTCGACCAATCGGCTGCGATAGATGTCTTTCTGCAGGTCCGCCGATCGCAGCGTGAAATAGAGTGTCTGGCCATCGTCCGCTAGTTGCGGACGTATGAGGCTGTTGCCAACACCAGCCTCAGCGCCTACTGGCGTTACTGAGTCGGCCGGTTGCCAGACGACGCGACGACGTGGCGGTGCCTCGCTTTCTTTCCATTCGTGTTTGCCGTCAACAGACACCCAAGTTGCCGTGCGGTGCGGTATCACCCACAATCCAAAGCTGACAATGACAGCCACGACAATGCCCAAAGTAATCCATTTTTGTCGACTCATAATTGGTCGACGACTTGGGCGGTTCGATCGTTGCGAGGTGTTACTCATCCTGAATCCTACCGACTAACGCGTTTGGGGTAACCTGAAACTCTTGTTCAACCGTCGTTATTCTTGTTCAACCGTCGTTGCTGTTGTTCAACCGTCGTTACTCTTGTTCACTCTCAAGCACCGTACAGGAGTAGTCCATGTCCTCGATCTTGCAGATTCCGATCACGGTCAGCGGGAACTTAAACCGCACATCCTGATCAGCTCGAATTTGAATCTGCGTACCGGGGTTTTTAACTCCGACTTGATGTATTAGTTCCACCAAGGCGGGTTCTTGAAGCGTTTCGCCGCTGATAACGTACTCGCCATCTTTGGTGATATTTACGATTACATCTCGGGTTCCCGCTGCAACGGGTCGGGCTTTCAATATTTCGGCAAGATTTAGCGAGGCTACTTTTTCTTCCTGCTCGAATGTTGTCGCAACCAGGAAGAAGATTAACAGCAGAAAGACGACATCGATGATCGGAGTTAGATCCGGTCCTTCTTCTGATTCTTCGGAAAAGTGAATGCGCATGATGACTCTCCTGCCTACGACGTGGACGCGGTGATGGGTTCTTTGCTACTAGTTTCTGCGGCGACAGGCTGCTGTGTTGCAGGCCATTGCTGATTCGACGACTCTAGTTTTGTGAAGCAGGGGATGACGTCGAGCAAGCTCTCGTCAATCAGGCGGAAGAAGCGATCCAATTTCCCGTTGAAGAAGGCGACTAGCAAAAGGCAAGGAATGGCGATAGTCAATCCGCCGGCCGTTGTGAGTAACGCCAGGTAAATTCCTTCTGCCAGCATTTGTCCTTTGCCGAGCCCTTGTTGGCTGGAAACTTGGAATGCAAACATGATACCGACAACAGTTCCGAGCAGGCCGACGAGCGGCGCGGTGCTGGCAATCGTTTTCAGTGGCCGGATGCGACTTCGAGCGTCCTGGATTTCTCGCATCGCCGCGTCTTCCATCGACTTTTCTACTTCGGGAAGAGGGCGTCCCGCGCGAGTCAAGCCAGCGCGCAGGATACGACCGACGGGGGTATTCGTCGCTTGGGCGAGTGACTCCAGGCTTTGTTTGTCGTCCTGTCCCGTGGAGATCAATGTTTGTAGTCTCTTCGAAAAACTAGAGGGGATGAATTTCTCTTTCTTCAAGTTTATGAATCGCTCGAAGGTGACGGTCGCCGCGTAAACGGAGAAGATCGCCAAGACGATGTAGAAAACCATCGCGACCCAGTCGGAACCCGTTTTCGGTGGCTTAAAAATCAAGGTGCCAACCGATTGGATACTCGATCCGTTTTCGGGGTTGTCCTCGGTTGCCTGAGGAGCGGCTTGAGCGTTGCCGCCTTCTGGTTGAGCGGCGTTTTCTATTGGCGCGTTCTCTTGGGCCATTGTCGTTGCGTGTTGGAGTGCGAAAGCGGCGAAGGCCACCACCAATCCAAGTACGGCAAGTAGCCGAATTACGGCCGATGTAGAGTTCATGTGCTAGTCCTTTATCGTATAGTCCCTGAGGGGGTCCGTGTTAGTTCAAGTTGTGTTTTGTTATTTGCGCAACTCAGTGGCCAGCTTGGCGGCGTCTTGAGCTTTGGGATGACTGGCGTAGTCCTTGACAACTTTATCGAGCGCCGCAATGGCCTTTTCTTTTTCACCGAGTTCGACGAGACAACGGCCCGCTTCATAGTGCGCCATGGCTTGCCATTCTTTGTAGGGATACCCAACGGCTACCACTAGGAAGTGTTCAACAGCTTTGGCGTAGTCCTGTTTGCCAAAAGCGATTTCGCCGATCATGAAGCGGGCTTTGGCCGCGATCTCGGCATTGCTTTCGACTGTGACTTGTTCAAAGTATTGAAGTGCCTCATCCTGCTTGTTTTGCTTTTGCTTCGCCAGAGCCAAGCCGTATTTGGCATCCGTTCGTTGCTCGTAGTCTGCGAAACCTTTCAATAAGGCGTCAAAGTGTTTCTCGCTGGACGCCCAGTTCAATTGCTTGGCCGCACAATCACCGGCTCGGTAAAGAGACTGAGCGTGATACTTTTCGACTTTGAGTAGAGCGACTTGTTCGTAGAGCGGAAGAGCTTTGGCAAAATCGTCTTGCCGGTAGTAGCTTTCGGCAGCCAGAAATCGCGCGGGTCCGACCAATTCGCCTTGTCCATACGACTGGATTTGTTTGTTGAGCACGGTCGTCGCGTCGACAAATTTATCCTGGCGGAATAAGACGTCGCCCAATTTGTAGAAGAGTTTCTCATGGAGCGTCTTCTTATCGTTTAGCAATTTGTCATCTGCAGGCGACTTCGCAATCATTGCAGCCAGCTGGTCGGAACCCTGACGATATGCGGTGGTCGCTTTGGTGAGTTTTTCGGCGACTACATTAGCCGCGTCTGCGTCGGCAATAGAAGCTTCATGGCTGCGGGCCACTTGGAACCATGCCTCGGGAGCCAGTTCACTTAGAGGTGCTAGTTTCAACAGCGACTCAAAAGCCGCTGTAGCGCGAGTCTGGTCCGCTTTGGCCAAACTACTGTGGCCGAGCTCGTAATAGGCTTTGTCCAAATGGGGATACGCCTTATCCGCAGCCACCAATTCGACGAGCGACTTTTCGGCGTCGTCAAATTTGTCGCTATCGATTTGGCAAAGAGCCAGCGTATAGCGAGCGTCCAGCGACTTCGTTTTGTCGATGACGGCGATGTACTTTTGCAGGTCAGCTATCGCTTCCGGATATTTCTCCAGGCGGTGAAGAACCAGTCCACGGAGATAGTGACCACGGTTGAGGTCGTCGGATTCGGGCGAGGCCGCGAGCAAGGCGTCCAGCATTTGCTTCGACTTATCGTATTCGTTTTTGGCGAAACTAGCTGCCGCCGACCCGTAGCGGGCGGCGTTCACGAATTCGCTTTGAGGATACTTTTGGACAACTTCGT
>JBLHLE010000318.1:0-7381 GCA_047620805.1 Pirellulaceae bacterium | reverse complement strand
GGATAACCCATTCCAGGTCGACTATTTTTCGGTTGAGTCATGGCACACGAAACAACCACCGTTCTGCAGAATACTTTCAGCGGGAACGCTATCCACTTGTTTTTCGCTGTGGCAAGAAGTGCAACACTGGTATCGCGTCGCATCAAACGGCGGCTTTGAATTTTGCAAAGCATCTTTGGGTGCGGGCAACAAACACGCTTCGCCGACGTTAAGTGACGCCAGTTGAAGAGGCTTGTTAGTCAGTGTCGAGGCCGCGATTCCGACTTCTGAGTTAATATCCGATCCTGGAGAATTCTGCTGCCAAGCCATCCCGCAAACTCCGGCGGTTGCGACGATCACTACGGCCAACGCTGTGGAAAGCTGTCCGCTCGAAAACCACCGCTGCGACGGGCGGACCTCCACAAGAGCTACTTGGTCCATTATTCGCGCAGTTAAATCAACGTCGCAATCAGAATCGTACGAGGGCAAACCAAGGCACTCATCTTTATTGAGCGACTCGTGCAGCAAGCCGACTGCAGGTCGCAAGGCCTCCGCCAGCTGACGACATTCGTGGCATCCCAATAGATGGAATTCAACAGCGTTGTCGTCTCCCGTTCCCGATGGGAAGGATTGTCGAGTCAGGACGTCAAAAACTTGGTCGCAATCGAGTAGTTTTTTCATGAGGATACCTCCTTGTCGGGACTTGTATCTGTCCGGTGGAGAGATGATTGATCGGGTTGTTTGTCCATGAGTTCGGAGAGTTGGGTCAACCCTAAGCGAACTCTGTTCTTGGCACTGGAGAGACTGCACTTCATGGCACTAGCAACCTCGTGAAATTTAAGACCACCATAGAAACGCAAATGCAGTGCGATCGCATTTTGCTGAGGCAATTGATTCAGTAGACGATCGAGTTGTTGGCTGCGTTCTTTGCTCAACAGATGATTGACGGGAGATTCGTCTCGAGTGCGTAGTTCGGGCGAAGTGTCAGCGTCCGTTTGCTGATCGCCCCAGCTTTGTACCAATGGCTGCCGCATATTCTTTTTCTGAGTGCGACGGCATTGGTTGATTAAAATGGTCCAGAGCCAAGTGCGAAAACTGAATTGGCTGTTGTAAGTGTGCAACGACTTGAATGCTGCCAGGAAAGTCTCTTGGACGGCGTCTTCCGCCAAATCGCGACGGCCGAGTCGACTTATTGCTACGCGCAATAGCGCTCGCTGATATTGTTGTACGAGCAGCGCAAACCGATCCGATTCACCAGCGAGTACTGCGGTGATTATCATTCCTTCAGTCGGTCTTTTGTCGCCGTCGTCCAAGACGATATCCTGCGTTTGGAATTCGGAGTTGTGGTTGCAACATCTTCTTATAGTGCCTGGTCGCGCCAAAAGTGTAACGCAATCCGGGGATTACTTGTGGGTGGAGGTCGTAAGATATTTAATGGTGGTGGTTTAGGCGTTTAATCAAACGCCCAGTAGCCAGAATTCTGGCATGGCCATCGAGTGGCATGGCCATTTTGGCCGTGTTCCCACTTGCCGAGTTCCCATTGGCCGAGTTCCCATTGGCCGAGTTCAAGCCTTTTTCTCTAGCACTCCACCCATCACGAGCGAGACGTTCGCTCATGCTATGCAAAGTGAGTGAGTAGCATGGCGATCGAGTGTCACTCGATGGCTCTGTCCACCTGAATCTGGCCACCCGATCAAGTCGTTCAATCGTTACAGTGCGCAGGTGCGGCCTATAAAAGTGAAGGTTTTCGTCTTAGGCGAGCTGTTTGGGTCGGGGTTGAGCTGTCGGATTACGATAGGTAGCTAACGGAGAGAAGATTTATCGACTCTCCAAGGGTGGTATTGGATTGTGTCGCTTTCGTGGGGAGTGCGGCACAATCGAATGGGAAAGTTTCGGAGTCGGAGCAGGTCGGTCTGAACGAAGCGATATTTGGTTCCAGAAATGGGTGGTTAAGCCATACATCGCTGCGAGGTGTCAGATCGACCTGTTCCGGTCCGTCCCATCTTCTTTTAACTCTTCCCGCTTTCTTAACTCTTCTCGAGTCGAGCTCACTCAGCTCTCATTCTCAATCGCACGATTCTAGCGACGCTTAGTTTTGTACCGCTTAGTTTTGTACCGCTTAGTTTTGTACCGCTTAGTTTTGTACCGCTTAGTTTTGTACCGCTTAGTTTTGTACCGCTTAGTTTTGTACCGCTTAGTTTTGTACCGCTTAGTTTTGTACCACTTAGTTTTGTACCACTTAGTTTTGTACCACTTAGTTTTGTACCACTTAGTTTTGTACCACTTAGTTTTGTACCACTTAGTTTTGTTCGATGCAGAACAAGTGGTTTTCTCCGCGAATAAACAATTGTCCATTGCTGATAGCCGGCGAGGCAAATACGTACTCGCCCAGGTTATTTTCTGCAACAACATCGAGTTTCGCGCCAGGGCGAACAACTTTGACGATGCCATCGTCGGCGGCGAAATAGACAAGTCCGTTAGCTTCGACGAGTGATGCGGAGTAGTGTTTGCCGAGTCGTTCCATCCACAACCGCTCGCCACTGGTGGCTTCAAAGCAGCTGCAAACTCCATTGTCGGCTGCTACCAAAAAGTGGTTGCCCGAAATGATGGGCGACGGCACGTAGGAGCAGGCCGTTGTCGTACGCCAGACGACGTGAGTATCAGTGACGTTGCCGCTGCCGTTGGGGCGGATGGCCAAAATATGTCGTTCCGGAAAGCCAGCCGTCATGAATAGGAACTCGCCGTTGTATACCATCGAGGCGACATACTGCTGAGTTGGCCCGTCAATGATCCAATGCAGTTTGCCGTCGTTGGGATCGTAGCTGGTGATGCATTTGCTTCCCGAAAGAATCATTTGCGTGCGTCCGTCGATTTCGCGGATGATTGGCGTTACGTAGCTGCGAGTCTTATTCTCTCGCTTGACTTTCCATTGTGTCTCGCCGGACTCGCGGCTGAGTGCAGCGATGTAAGCCTCGCCATCGTGGTCGCCGTTGACGATCACTTTGTCTTTGAACAGGATTGGCGAAGTGCAAAAGCCGTGAACGCTGGAGAATCGACCGGGCCGCGCGACCCATTTCTCGTTGCCGTCGAAGTCGTAGGCAGCGACGACTATGTTGCCAGGAGTCACTTTATTGCTGCCGGCGAAGTCGGCTTCCAGGAACGTCACGTACACCAACTTTCCGTCGGTGACTGGAGTGCCCGATGCGTGGCTGTTCAGATTATGAAGTTTCTCCAGCGGCGCTTTGAGAACAGATTTTTGCCAAAGGATGTTGCCCGTACTTCGATCGAGCGAGATGAGGACTCGCTCGGTCGATTCTTTCACGCAACTGACGACGAAGATGCGGTCCTTCCAAACGATCGGCGAGCTGTGACTATAGCCGTCGATTGGAACCTTCCATTTGACGTTCTTACCCGTCTCGCCATCCCACTGGGTGGCTACATTTTTGTCGCTGCTCGAACCATCGCCGCGGGGACCGCGCCACCCTGGCCAGTCTTCGCATACGGCAGTGGAAACCAATGTCAGTACGAACAAAAACGCAACCAAGGATCGTAGCGGTCGGAACATCTCAATTCCTTTGTGGGGAGGGATTAGTTGGTGGGAACCACTATCGTAGCATGTGGTCTTTTACTGTTTACCACACGGAGCAGCTAGATTCACAGAGAAACCGAATTCTCAGGGAATTACAAAATCCACTCCATTGGCGTATCTGCCGAAGATCGTCTTGCCTCAACGTCTCATTTTGCCGATAGTATACGTATGTATCAGTGTACGTATGGATAGTCAATTGAGGCTCTAAGTCATGGATGTACAAGCATTTTTGGATCGAATTCAACTAGCTGACGAGTTCGATGGGCAGCTAGTTCATATCGAAGAGATTCCAGCTCGAGCTGGTAGATTCCTCGATCCGAAACGACCACTTCCGGCATTGCTGCAGCAACTGCTTGCTGCTCGTGGAATCCAGCAGCTTTATTCACACCAGAGCCAAGCGATCGATGCCGCGCGAGCCGAACAAGATTTTGTCGTGGTGACGGGGACCGCCAGTGGCAAGACGATGTGCTACAACTTGCCGATTTTGGAAGCCTGCCTCGATAACCCCGCAGCTCGAGCGCTATACCTCTTTCCAACGAAGGCCCTCGCTCAAGACCAATTGAAAGGGCTGCTTGAGCTACTTTCCAGTAACGAGGAGGTGGCCGACCGCATCAAGCCAGGTGTTTATGACGGCGATACACCGACGCCACAAAGACGACGGATTAAGGCGGAAGCTAACTTGGTGCTTTCAAATCCAGACATGCTGCACGCGTCAATCTTGCCCTATCATCCAAAGTGGGCGAGGTTCTTCGCCGAACTGAAATACATTGTGTTGGACGAAGTTCACACGTATCGCGGAATACTCGGAGCCAATGTCGCGTGTGTCTTGAGGCGACTTCAGCGAGTTTGCGAACACTACGGCGGACGGCCCCAATTCGTTGCTGCGAGCGCTACGATTGCGAACCCCGGCGAATTGACAAACAAACTCATTGGCCGCAATGTCGAAGTGATCGACGAAGATGGCTCACCTCGCGGCCGTAAGTTCTTCGTTTTCTGGAATCCATCGCCAGCTGGCAAAGATCAACTTGCAAGAAAAAGTGCAACTGACGACGCGGTGTGGTTGATGACCGAAGCCATGAAGAGCGGCGCCCAAGCACTCGCCTTTACTCGCACTCGACAGGCCACGGAACTAATCAACCGCTTCGTGCAAGAATCACTTCGCAAACAGAATTCGCCGTTACATCGACAGATGCGCGCCTATCGCGGAGGATACTTGCCGATCGAACGACGGCAAATCGAACAAGATCTATTCTCCGGCAAGATACGAGGAGTTGCCGCGACCAACGCTTTAGAACTAGGCGTCGACATTGGGTCGCTCGATGTCACCTTGCTCGTCCATTACCCAGGCACTATCGCCAGCGCTTGGCAGCAAGCAGGACGCAGTGGTCGGCGAAGCGATGAAAGTCTTGCCGTGTTACTCGCCGGCAATGATCCCGTCGATCAATACATGCTGCGACATCCGGAATATTTTTTCGCTCAATCACCGGAAAACGCAGTCGTCGATCCTGAGAATCCCTATGTACTTGCCAATCACTTGAAGGCAGCCGCTTTTGAATTGCCGTTAAACGATCAAGCCGTTGCGGAATTCGGTGACTTCGCCGAACCGATTGCCGACGCTTTGTGCGAAGCGGAAGAACTGAGTCGAATCGAAGACAAAATCTACTTTGCTTCCGGACAGAACCCGGCACACAAGATTAGCTTGCGGCATATGAGCGATAATACCTTCAGTATTGTGTTACGAGATGGCAAACAACGGAACCAAGTGATTGCCAATGTCGATTCAATCAGTGCTCCTGAATTGGTCTACCCCGAAGCTGTTTACCTTCACAATGGCGAGTCCTTTTTCGTCAGAGAATTGGATCTCAACGGGAAAGTCGCTTACGTCGAACGTCACGAAATGGACTATTACACGCAAGCAGTGCTGGAAAGTAATGTTCGTATCACCCAGGAGCAGGATCGACGAGTGCCAGCGGTGAAGGGATCGTTGGCGTATGGCGAAGTCGATGTCAGTTGGAAGACAGTCGCCTTTAAGAAGATCCGTTTCGATACTCGCGAGAATATCGGCTTCGGTCCAGTTGATATTCCCGAGCAAACATTGCCAACCACCGCTTTTTGGCTTTCACCAGATGCGGAAGTGCGCGCCGCAATGAAAGAGGCCAAGCATCGGACGAGTGAGGGGATTTGCGGTCTGCGAAATCTAGCGATCGTCGCGTTGCCAATGATCGCAATGTGCGATAGTCGTGATATTAGTGGTGTCGTCGACAGTAAGAACTTAGGCAAAAGTGCGATGATTCTCTACGATCGCTATCCCGGTGGGTTGGGTTATTGCGAGAAAGGATTTCAATATCTCGACCAGCTTTTGGCGATATGTCAGCAGCTGGTTGAAGAGTGCGAATGCGAGAACGGATGTCCTAGTTGTGTAGGGTTGCCAAATCTTCGTCCGGCAATTCACAGCGATCCCGATCTGACTCGCGGATACCCGATTCCCGATAAGATGGCCACTCTGCACCTCTTGAAATTACTCGACATTCCACAACATCCAAACGTCGATTTGCCAATGCCTCTCGAAGCCGCACCGGCGGCAATATCTTGATGAGTGTGTCAGGGAGGAGTGCCGTGCTATCCAAGAGTGTGCTGGCGAAGCTGAGTCAATTGAATCGAAGCTCGGGCGTTGCCGCGCGTACGAGCAGCGAAACATTATCTCCGCCGGCGTCGTCGAAAACCGCGTCGTCGAAAACCGCGTCGTCGAAAACCGCGTCGTCGAAAACCGCGTCGTCGAAAACCGCGTCGTCGAAAACCGTGAGGACAACTCAGTCGCCACGTAAATCGAGTCGACTGGTGATCGACTTGGAGTCCGCCAAAGTTCAACAGAATGTTTATGGAGAACACTTGGTCGTCAGCACGCCGACTCACTTGCTTTGGCCGGATCAGTCGCGGTACCTTCGAGCCATTCGCCAGCGGTGGAGTCCCGTTGGCGGCCCCGAATTGCATGCGGATTTGTCTGCGCTAGCGACCAGCTTTCCGCGCAGCGCAGTCTACTTGGATTTGGAAACGTGCGGCTTCGCCGGCGCCATGATCTTCTTGATTGGACTTCTGCACGTTCACGATAACCAGCTAGTACTGACTCAGCTGTTCGCGCGAAACTACGCGGAAGAAAAAAGTATCCTACAGGCCATGTGGCAAATCGTTGGCGAAAACGACGTCTTGGTCACCTTTAACGGTAAGAGTTTCGATTGGCCGATGGTCCACGATCGGAGCACGATGCACTTTCTTGGGGCTCCAGTAGGCGGGCGAACGGATTCGGATGAGCCCGTTCGTCCTGCACTGTTGGCCAGAGGTATGCAAATGACCGATTGCAGACCAAAGCTAGTACACTGCGATTTACTGCATCATTCTCGGCGACGATGGAAGCACAGGCTTCCCAATTGCAAGTTACAAACATTGGAGTTCGCGGTTTGCGGTCGTCGCCGCAACGGCGATATCCCGGGGCGCGACATTCCCAACGCTTATCATGATTACGTGCGGTCGAAGAACACCTCCGAGATGCGCAGCGTTTTGCATCACAACGCGCTGGACTTGGTTACGCTTCTTCAGTTGTCCTGCTGCGTGATCGCTGCGATTGATGAAAGTGGTACGTCGCTCTCTGCGGGTTGAGCTTCGTCCACCGGTTGAGCTATGGTCCGATCATTCTCCTGTCGGTAATTATTGTCGTACGCCATTGAACAATAATCGAATGTGATCCAGCCACAAAAAACGCTGAAGAAGAGCATTGCTGGAACCACCAGAAGGCGACGGATCATAGGCGCTAACCTT
>JBLHLE010000317.1:0-7393 GCA_047620805.1 Pirellulaceae bacterium | reverse complement strand
ACCAACGAATCCCAATGGAACGGCAAGCATGACGACTAGCGGGTCGATGAAGCTGCGGAATTGTGCAACCATCACCAAGTAGACCAGCGCGGATGCGATCAACAGTCCACTTGCAAACTGGTCGAACGACTCTCGCATCGATTTGACTTCTCCCATCATACGAAAGCTGATACCTTTTCGATCTTCGCCTTTGAAGCGATATAACTCACCGCGTGAGTCGGTATCTCTAGCGATATTAAAGCTCGAGTCGGCCAACAGCTTGGACTCGATGTTCGTTACCACGGAGCCGACATCAAAATTGGGAAGCACGTTGGCGTAAACGTCCGTCACTCGGGAGATGTTCGTGTGATTTACAACGGCAGGGCCCGCTGTTTGCGTGATCTTCGCGACGTTTCCTAGCCGACGAGGGGAATCCCATTCGCCCGCAACGGGAACTGCCAACAGTGCCTCGATGCTGTCCAGCTCGTCTTCGTAGTACTGCACGCCAAAGAAGTAGTGGTTGCCCCCTTTTTTGTCGATCCAGAACGCCGGGTCAAAGTTGATTGAACTATTAGTCGCGGATACCAGATTCTTCATGACGTCTTCAGGGGTGATACCCTGTCGAGCTGCGAGTTCCCGATCCATGTCGACTTGCAGGATGGGATAGTCAATTCTTTGAGCGATACGAACGTCGACAGTGCCGCGGACAGATTTCGCCGCCTCGACGATTTCTTTGGCGATCAGCTGAGCCTTCTCGAGATTCGTGCTTTGAATTTGGAAGTGAACGGGCGAAGGTTCGCCCATGTTCAAGGCCGCCGTTAACATTCCGCCCGTGTCGAACGCGAACTCGACGCGGCTGTGTGGCGGCTGATTTTCACCAAACTCGCGATTCAGTTTCTCGCGTAGCTTTTCGACATACTCAAAAATACTAGGGACCCCAGGTCTATCCTTTAACTGGACCAGCAAAAAGGCATCCATCGGTCCGGAATTCGGGGTGTAAGCCGCAGGCCAGTCCATAAGCACGCCAATATTCGAGATCAAAAGCTGCAAGTTGGATTCCGGATGTTGCTCATCGTTGTTGGCATAGCGAGGATCCGGAACACCGATTTCCTCGATGATCGACTTTTCGATTTGTTGGATGATCTCTTCGGTATGATTGATATTGGTTCCGGATGGAAGCCGCGCGGTGATCGTTACTTGGCCGGAGTCAACTGTGGGAAAGAGCTCCTGACCAAGTTGTGACGCCAGGATCATGGCTAACACAAATATCCCGATCGCTGCGGCCACAACGATTAACCTGGCGCTGATCAACACCGACAGAAAGCCGCCATAGAACTTCGTAAATCCGCTGTGCTCTTCGTCATGTTGAGTTCGTTTTGTACGCAAGAAAGATGCACAATACGCGGGTACCAACGTGATCGAGATAAAGTAGGAGGCGAAGATGGCGATAGTGGCTGCCAACGCGAGTGGAGTAAAAAGAAACTTCGCCAGTCCCGACAAGAAAACGACTGGGAAGAAAACAATGGCGAACGTAATCGTGGACACCAGAATCGGAATCGCAACCTCTTGCGCGCCATCGAAGGCTGCTTGATGAGGTTTCTTGCCCATCTGTACATGGCGGATAATATTCTCCAACACCACAATGGATTGGTCGACCAAAATACCAATAGCCAAAGCCAACCCCCCCAGCGTCATCGAATTGATCGTGTCGCCGCTGAGGTACAAACCAAAGATCGACGCTAGAATCGCCAGCGGAATAGCCATAACGATCAGTAATGTCGATGTGATGTTGCGCAGAAACACCAGCACAACAACTCCGGCAAGGCCCGCGCCAAGGAGACCTGCAATTTGAAGACCCATGATACTTTCGCTGACACCGATAGACTGGTCCATCGCAACGTCCAAAACGAGAGTCTCCATCTTGGGGTCGTCGGATTTTTCGGTCTGTAGTCGCTCCAGAATCGTCGACAACTGTGAACGAATCTCTGTCACGATCTTCACCGTGTTGGCGCCCGGCTGACGATAGATAGGAATGTAGGCTTGACGCGAACCATTAATACGGACGACGTTCGTTTGAATCTGCGATGAGTCTTTGACTTCGCCGATATCCCGCATCATCACGGGCTGGCCGTCTACGACCTTGATTGGAGTGTCGTTTAATTCGTCGATGTGTTCTGGAATTGCGTTGGTGAGAATCTGCAGATCTTGCTTGCCAATCTTGATGCTACCGGCGGGAATCAAGACGTTTTGCTTGAGCAGAGCCTTCTGCACATCCATCAAAGTTAGGCCATAGGCTTCCAGTTTTTCTCGTTTGACGTATGCCAGAATGCGGCGCAGCTTGCCTCCGTAAACTGCCGGCGCAATCACGCCCTGGATCGATTGCAGCTTGTTTCGCAACTCGTAATAGGCGATGCCATAGAGTTCTTTTTCGTTCATTTGTTCGTTCGATACCACGACCAAGCAAAGCGGAACGGAGGCCGTCGGGTCAAACGGCATTACCATCGGCGGAATTGTGCCGGGAGGCAGATAGAACATATCACTCATCGCATAGCTCGTGACTTGAGCCATCGCGGTATCCATCGAAATGTCTTCGCGGAAAAAGTCCTTCACGATGCACACACCTTGCATCGCCTTCGCTTCTTGATGCTCGATGCCGACCGATTGTCCCGTCCACCTCTGGAGACGACTCATGATGTCTTTTTCCATGACCTCCGTCGGCATGCCCGGGTAGAAAGTCACGATTTGGACGGCCGGCGTATTGAACTGCGGCAGAAGATCCGTCGGGATACGCGAATACGTGTTTAGTCCTAACACCACGATCATCAGCGCGCCAACAATCACCAAGTAGGGATTTCGTAATGCGGTGCTTATCATGGCAAACAATGACGTTAGAGGAGGTGCTAGCAGCCGCGCAGTACGTCTACGCGGCTATGACCTCTGTATCGACGTGACCGCCGTCAAGGTTTAGTTAACTGGTAGAATTTGACTAATCGTTAAAATTATCGCAGCCATCCCTTTCTGTGTAAGATGCGTAATTAACCGTAGGCGAGGAGTCGAGAACGGCAGTGCAGTGATTTACGGAAAGAGTCACGGATTGCCGTGTTATTCGCCGAAATGTATTCTGAAATAAGCAGTTAGGGTCATCGAGCCAACTTATTGTCGGCGAACCTATTACAAAAAACGGCTCACTGCTGAGTACGCCAACTGAGATACCCAAATAGCAACGTCTAAGAAGCATGAGTTCCATTTCGCTCCCCCATTCGCTGAAAGATGCAATGCCCGCCGACCAGTGGCGGCTTCGGAGCCAGCTGCGCAACATTGAGCAGGATGCCAAAAATGGGAAGCAGGTTGATGTACGAATTGCGAAACTTGTCGAGCAACTGAAGAGTTCTGTCGAAATCAGGCAACGCCGCCGCGACCGTTTGCCCAAGCCGACGTTCGATACCGAGTTGCCGGTTTGTCAACGTCGCGAGGAAATCGCGGACGCCATTCGCGACAATCAAGTCGTCATTCTCTGCGGTGAAACTGGCTCTGGTAAGTCGACTCAATTACCCAAGATCTGTCTCACTTTGGGGCGTGGAGTCGACGGTATTATCGGGCATACTCAACCGCGTCGGGTCGCTGCGCGAGCGGTTGCCACGAGAGTTGCCGAGGAACTTGGCACGACGTTGGGAAAAGGTGTCGGCTTTAAGATTCGTTTCACGGACCAGACGAGTGATACGACGTACGTCAAACTTATGACCGACGGAATCCTGCTTGCTGAAACTCAGCACGATCGGTTTCTCAATCAATACGACACGATCATCATCGACGAAGCTCACGAGCGATCGCTAAACATCGACTTCTTGTTGGGTTACTTGAAACGACTGTTACCCAAGCGGCCGGATCTGCGGATCATCATTACGTCGGCAACCATCGATGCCGCGCGTTTTGCGGAATTCTTTGGTAGCGAGGAGGACCCGGCGCCAGTCATCGAAGTATCTGGGCGAACATATCCAGTGGAAGTTCGTTATCGACCGCACGACGGCGAGGACGACGACTACGATGTCACCGATGGGATTGCTAGTTCGGTTGATGAACTGCTACAGGAGGGGCCGGGAGATATTTTGGTATTTCTTTCGACAGAGCGAGAGATCCGAGATGTTTCGAAAACTTTGAAAGGCCACTTCCAGAGCCGTCGCGACGACGCGGAGATATTACCTTTATACGCTCGACTTTCGGCGTCGGAGCAGGCGAAAATATTTCAGGCTCACAAAAAGCAACGCGTGATACTAGCGACTAATGTCGCCGAGTCGTCCATCACGGTACCGGGTGTTAAATACGTCATTGACACTGGCTTGGCGCGAATCAGTCGATATTCCCCCCGTTCTAAGATTCAGCGGTTGCCGATCGAACCGATTTCGAGGGCGTCGGCAGATCAACGCAAAGGCCGGTGTGGTCGGGTGGCAGCTGGTATCTGCATACGACTTTATGCGGAGGACGACTATTTAAAGCGGGATGAATATACAACTCCTGAAATTCGTCGCACCAATCTCGCCGCTGTGATTTTGCAGACGCTGGCGAATCGTTTGGGGCGGATTGACGAATTTCCGTTTCTCGACCCGCCACGATTAGAGTCGATTCGCGACGGCTACAAGACGCTAATGGAGTTGGGGGCGATCGACGGTCGCCGCGACTTGACGACCATTGGAAGAAAGCTCAGTCGCTTGCCCGTTGACCCTCGCATTGGTCGCATGATTCTGGCGGCGGATGACGAAAACGCAGTCCACGAAGTCTTGATTATTGCCGCGGCACTGGAAGTTCAAGACCCACGTGAACGACCTCAGCAAAATCAGGCAGCCGCAGACGCGGCGCATCAACAATGGACCGACGGCGACTCCGACTTTTTGAGCCTCCTCAAGCTGTGGGATTTCAATCGACACCTCAAGGAAACTGTCTCGCGAAATCAATTGCGAAAAGCATGTCGACAGAACTTCCTCAACTACAACCGCATGCGAGAATGGCTGGACGTTCATCGTCAATTACTGAAACTCGTCCGCCAAGCGGACATTCACGTGGGCCCGCGGCAAGACGATAGTGAAGCGATTCATCGTTCACTCTTATACGGCTTGCTGTCGAACATCGCGATGAAAAACGATCGGCACGACTACCAGTGTGTCGCCGGAGCGGGCTTTTATCTTTGGCCCGGATCGGGGCTCATGCAAAAGAAACCGAAATGGGTGATGGCCTCCGAGCTAGTGGAGACGACGCGACGCTATTTGCGTACTGCCGGCAAGATAAATCCCGATTGGATTGAAGGCATTGCGCCGCATCTGGTAAAGAAATCGTATTCCGATCCGCATTGGTCAAAAAAGGCACAGACCGTGGTGGCGTACGAAAAGGTGACGTTGTACGGTCTCACAGTTGTCGCTGGCCGACGAGCCAACTACGGTCCAATTGATCCAATCGTTTCTCGTGATCTCTTCATTCAAGCGGGGTTGGCAGAAGGCGGCTACGGCGGGCGAGAAAGTTTTGTTCAGCACAACCGAGCATTGGCGGAGCGAGTTAGCGAGATGGCGGCGAAAGCGCGCGACCGCGACTTCATCGTCGACGATTATTTGATCATCCAGTTCTATCAGGAACGCCTGCCTGAAAGCGTCTACGATTCCGCCTCGTTGCGAATGTGGTGGAATAAGACCGGAAAAGCGAATCGCCAATCATTGATTATGGTGGAATCCGATCTGTTGCCTCAGATTAACGAGACAATCGACGAGGCCGACTACCCGACACAACTGATGGTCGAAGAAACTCGACTGCCTTTGGAATATCGATACCAACCCGGTGAACGTTCCGATGGTGTGACGTTGTTCGTGCCAAAGGAATGCCTTGCTCAATTAAGCGAGGATCGATTGGGATGGTTGGTGCCAGGGCTGTTGGAGGAGAAACTGTTGGCGATGATTCGAAGTTTGCCGAAATCGTTGCGGCGGAACTTTGTTCCCGCGCCCGATTCGGCGAAGAAAGCAGTTCAAATGTTGCGCTATGGCGAAGGGAATTTCTTTCAGGAAGTTTCTCGAGTTCTGAGCGAAATTGCGGAAGAGCGAATTCCCGTCAGCGCACTCCGCGACAACCTCGATTTACCTCAACATTTGAAGTTCAACTTGCAAGTCGTAGACGAAGGCGGCAAGCGACTCGCAGAGGGACGGGAGCTTGAGCAGCTGTACAGCGCGCTGGGGATCGACGTCAAGAAAAGTAGTAACATTGTCGAGCACGATCAATGGAGTCGCGATGAGATAACGGCATGGGATTTTGACGAACTGCCAAAGAAAGTCGAACTGCAACGCGGTGACTTTCGCGTGACCTGTTTCCCCGCTCTTATCGATCGTGAATCGTCGGTGTCGTTGCGTTTGCTCGATCACAAACGGCAAGCCGAACTGCAAACGCAACACGGTGTGCGACGACTATTTTGCATTCAGGAACGGAAGGAACTCCGCAGCCAAGTCAGCTGGTTTCCGGGACTCGACAAAATTGAATTGCAGGCGTCCACTTTGCAACAGACGAATCCGGTCGTGGAGGATCTGACGGTATTGATCGCTGATCTCGCGTTTTTTCGCAGCCGGGAATTGCCTCGAACGGCGGCGGAGTTTTCCGCGAGAGCGGCGATGGGACGGAAGTTTATCGTTGATGCCGTGCAGGATTTGGCGAAAGTAGTTGGCAAACTGTTCTCTGGTTATCACGATGTTCGATTGGCTCTAGACGAACTGCAAGGTAGTCAGGCCCAATTGGGCAAGGCCGACATGGAATGCCAGTTGGCGCGATTGCTGCCCGACGGATTCCTCCGCACGACTCCTTGGATGTGGCTTCAAAATTTCCCCCGATACTTGCAGGCCATTATGACTCGCATCGAGAAGCTCAGCGATGCTCGGCATGTGAAGGATCAGCAATCGATGGAGGAAATGCGACCATTCCTCGAACAGTACCAGGAGAGTCTCGAAGACTACGAGATGCTGCGGTTTGATGCGGAATGGGACATGTATCGGTGGATGCTTGAAGAGCTACGTATTTCTCTGTTCGCCCAGGAAGTCGGCACGACGATGAAAGTTTCGCCGCAGCGAATGTCCAAGCAATGGGATAAAATTGGCAATCACTAGTCAGGTGCTAGTGAGACCCTGGCCGACCGTCAGATCATCCAGCAACTTGTCGCAGTCGGCGTACCGTTGAGTTGGATCGTGTGCGGTGCATTTGCGGATGACGGTGCGTAAATGTGAGGCTGGTTTCAATAAGCAAATAACAAATCTGAAACAAATAGCAAGCGACAATCACCAATCCAATTAGCGACGGTTTGATTATTGGTTCTTGTCCATCTTACATTCCGCACGTCGTCGTATGCTAATTATGCATTTTTCGATCGGGATTTTAAAGAGGTTTGTGCTCCCTA